>NZ_JBSFTC010000340.1:0-11124 GCF_053590415.1 Nonomuraea sp. NPDC003201 | reverse complement strand
TGAGGGACCTCAGCAGCTGAAACTCAAGATCCAAGGAAAGGCGAGGATGTCCGAAGCAATCGACCGGCGCCGACTCGTACGACGGCACAACCCCGCGCGAGCTGATCCACGACCGCCACGCCGAGCCGATCAGCGCCGACGACCTCGCGGCCTGGACCGGCTCCAGCCGGTACGCCGTCTACCGGGCCTTCCGCACGGCCTACGGGCTCGCGCCCAGCGACTATCAGCGCCAGCTGCGGCTGCGCGCCGCCCGCCGCCTGCTCGCCCAGGGCCATCCGGCGGCCCGGGTGGCCGTCGAGGCCGGGTTCACCGACCAGGCCCACCTCACCCGCTGGTTCACCCGCTCGTACGGCGTCACGCCCACCCAGTATCGACTGGCACGACCGGTCTGACCTCTTCTCAGTCCGTCCCAAGTCTGCCACCATTCCGCCCCAAGTCACCCTCCCTAACGTGACTCGCGACAACACCGGACAGGGAGGATGCGATGAAAAACGTCTACAAGGTCTTGGCCTACCTGGTGGCGATCGAGGTCGCCGTGCAGGCGTCGATGGTGGTCTGGGCCGACGCCGGGCTCGGCCTGTGGGTCGAAGGGGGCGGCGTGGTCGACAAGACGCTCATGGAGAGCGGCGAGACGCCGTTCGCCGAGGCCCTCGGGCTCATGATCCACGGCATGAACGGGATCTTCGTCATCCCGGTCCTCGCGCTGCTCCTGCTGATCTCCTCGTTCTGGGCGAAGCTCCCCGGGGCCGTGAAGGCGGCCGGGCTGGTGCTGCTGCTGGTCGTCCTGCAGATCACCTTCGGCCTCGTCGGCCACAGCATCCCGATGGTGGGCCTCGTGCACGGCCTCAACGCGCTGCTGCTGTTCACCGTGGCGCTCTACGCGGCACGCCGGGGCGCGGCCGTGACCTCGGCCGCCGTGCCGGGGTCGCAGCACGCGGCCCGCGGCTGACGGCGCGTCCCATGCGTCGCAACCGCCCGGATCGCGGCCGGGTGCGCACCGCCGTCGCGTGCGCCGCGACGGCGGCCGTGCTCGGGCCGCTGATCTGGCTCTGGCAGGCCAGCCTGCTGCCGTCCGCGTACTCCGTCATGGACATGGGGTACGCGGACTACGGCGGCGGGCCGCGAGGCGCCCAGAACCACGGGGCGCATGCGATGGGAGGCGCCGCAACCCACGCCCCTGCTCAACATGGCGGGCGCGACGTGACGGAACTGGTCGCCGACGCGGACCGCCCGGCCGACGTCACGGTGACCGTGGTGGCCCGCAAGCAGCGGTTCCGGCTGGCCTCCGGCCGCGACTTCGACGGCTACACGCTCAACGGGCAGTCGCCCGGCCCGGTCATCGAGGCCGTCCAGGGCCGGCTGGTCCAGGTCAGGCTGGTCAACGAGTCGGTGCCGGGCGGCATCACGCTGCACTGGCACGGCGTCGACGTCCCCAACGCCGCGGACGGCGTCGCTGGCGTCACCCAGGACGCGGTCGGCATCGGCAAGGAGTTCACCTACCGGTTCGTCGCCGACCGCGCGGGCACCTTCTGGTACCACTCGCACCAGATGTCACACGAACAGGTCCGCGGCGGCCTGCTCGGAGCGCTGGTCGTCGCGCCGGCCAAAACCGCCGGCGTGAAAGACGTCGTGGCGCTGGTGCACCTGTACGGCGGCGTCCGCACCGTCAACGGGCGCGAGGGCGACGTCCAGGTCAAGGCGGCGCCCGGCGCGCGGACCCGGGTACGGGTGATCAACACCGAGTACGGCGTCATGCCTGCCTGGGTGAGCGGCGCGCCGTACCGGCTCGTGGCCGTGGACGGCACCGAGGTCAGCGGGCCGGCGCAGGTGCGGGACCAGGCGGTCGCGGTGGCCGCCGGCGGACGCGCCGACCTCGAGGTCACCATGCCCGCCGACGGCTCCCCCGTGCGGATCCACCTCGGCGGTCCCGCCGGCGTCGTGCTCGGCTCGACGTCGTACGACGCGCCCCCGGTGCCGCGACCGGCGGCGACGCTCGACCCGCTCACGTACGGCACCCGGGCGCCGCTCGGGTTCGACCCCGCCGAACCCGACCGGCGCTTCGAGTACGACGTGGGCCGCCGCCCCGGCTTCCTCGACGGGGTCCCCGGAGTGTGGTGGACGATCAACGGCCACCTGTACCCCGACGTGCCCATGTTCCACGTGACCGAGGGTGACGTGGTGCGGATGCGCATCTCCAACAACAGCGGCGAGGCTCATCCCATGCACCTGCACGGCCACCACGCGGTGGTGCTCACGCGCGACGGCGTGGCCGCCACCGGCAGCCCCTGGTGGGTGGACTCCCTCGAGGTCGGGATCGGCCAGACGTACGAGATCGCGTTCGTCGCCGACAACCCCGGCGTCTGGATGGACCACTGCCACAACCTGCCCCACGCCTCCGAAGGGCTCACGGCCCATCTGATGTACGAGGGAGTCACCACCCGGTTCACGGTCGGCGGCTCGGCCGACAACAAGCCCGAGTGAGCCCTATCGGGCGTTCGCCCGATAAGCGAGCACCAGGCGCCGGCCGGCGGCGACGACGTGCGGCGGCGCATTCCACCGGTTCGGGGCGGTTTCGGCACGGCCCGGTCTCAGGACCAGGCGATCTCGCCATGGCGGGAGACGAAGCGTCCGGTGCCGGCGCCGGGCCCTTCGGTGGCGAGGGCGACGATCGCGTCCGTGCCCTCGGCAACGGTCTGGGGGCCGCTGTGACCGTTGAGGTCGGTCGCGGTGTAGCCGGGGTCGGCGGCGTTGACGCGGATGCCCTTGAGCCCCTTCGCGTATTGCGTGGTCAACATCGTCAGCGCCGCCTTCGAGGAGGTGTACAGCGGCGCGATGATGTGCGACTCGGGCCGGCCGGGGTCGTGGGTGAAGGCGAGGGAGCCCATGCCGCTGCTGACGTTGATGATCGCAGGGGCGTCCGAGCGGCGCAGCAGCGGCAGGAAAGCGGTGGTCGTGCGGACGACGCCGATGACGTTGACGTCGAGGACGGCGCGGGCGTCGGCGGCGGTGAGGTCGCCGGGGTCGCCGGCGGGGCCGTGGACGCCGGCGTTGTTGATCAGGACGTCGATCCTGCCTTCGTGTTCGGCGACGTTCGCGGCGGCGGCGGCCACGGACGCGTCGTCGGTCACGTCGATGGGGACGTAGCGTGCGCCGAGCGCGGCGGCGGCCTCCTCGCCCTGCTCGCGGTCGCGGGCTCCGACGAGCACGGTGTGGCCGTAGTCGATCAGGCGGCGGGCGGTCTCGCGGCCGAGGCCCTTGTTGGCTCCGGTGATGAAGGTGATCGTCATGCGTTCGATACTGGTCCCGGCGAAGGAGGCGGACCAGGGACGCTTCGACGGTAGGAAGACCGGTACCACCCTCGCGCCCCCACGCACGACCGGGGATGCATGAGGATGGAGGTCATGCCGACGACACCCGGGACCGGACTGGGCGCGATGATCCGCACGTGGCGGGATCGGCTGCCCCCGTCGGCCGCCGGGCTGCCGGTGTCCCGGGGGCGCCGGGCGGCCGGGCTGCGCCGCGAAGAGCTGGCCGACCTGGCCGGCGTATCGGTCGACTACGTCGTGCGCCTGGAGCAGGGGCGGGCCACGACACCGTCGGCGTCGGTGGTGGCGTCACTGGCGCGGGCCCTGCAATTGTCCACCGCCGAGCGGGACCACCTGTACCGGCTGGCCCGGCTCGTACCGCCGGCGGGCGGCGCGATCTCCGACCATCTTCCGCCCGGCGTGCAGCGGGTGCTCGCCCGCCTCGGGGACGTGGCGGTCGCCGTGTTCGCGGCGGACTGGCAACTGGTGTGGTGGAACCGCGGGTGGGCCGCCCTGCTGGGCGACCCCTCCGCCGCGCCGCCGCGGCTGCGCAACTTCGCCCGCGACCGGTTCCCGGTGGACGCCGGCCCCGCGCACCTCGCTCTGTGGCCGGTGACCGAGGCGGACCGCGCCGCCACCGACGCCGCCGTGGTCTCCGACCTGCGCCGCGCCACCGGCCGCTTCCCCCAGGACGGCCGCCTGGCCACGCTGATCCGCGAGCTGAACGCGGGCAACAGGAGGTTCGCCGAGCTGTGGGCGACCGGAGAGGTGGCCGCGCACCGCGAGGACCACAAGACGATCTACCACCCGTCGGTGGGCCCGGTCACGGTGGACTGCGACATCCTGACCGACGGCGACTCCGAGCTCAAGATCGTCATCATGACCGCCGTGCCCGGCAGCGAGGACGAGACCAGGCTCCGCCTCACCGCCATCGCCGGCCCACCGACCCCGAACCACCACATTAGGAGGAGTCCTCACTAAGTAGCCCCCGATTGCTCCCCTATGTCGTTGACCACCCTCCAAGTTGATGTTAGTAATGCAGGAAACCTTCATAACAACGGAGGCCACCTGTGGTCACGCGATTAGCCGCACTGGTCCTGCTCCTCACCGCCCTGCTGGCCGTCCCCCTGCCCGCCCAGGCGGCCACCGGCTACGCGTTGACGGCCGCGCAACTGGCTCAGGTCCGGCCGCTGGCGTTCACCTCGACCCTGTCGGCGCGTGACGCGGTGGTCTCCACGTTGCCGGTGACCAAGGTGCGGATGGACACCGTCATCGCCGGCGGCTACTCCACCCGCGCGATCTGCCACCCCACCGACCTCCACGTCTCCGTCCCGGTCAGCGGATTCTGCTGGAACGCGACCGACGACACGACCGCGAACTGGTTCCCGCAGGGGATCACGGGCAGCGGCGACGGCATGAACGGCTCGGTGCTCTACCCGCCCTGCGACGGCTGCGCCGGCCGGAAGATCGTCGCGGTGAGCTGGCGCAGCGGCGCCTCCCACGAGTACGGAGCCAACCGGCTCGCCAGGGTCACCTTCGTCGACGTCACCGCCGGAATGTCGGGAGCCCCCTACCGCCACGTCGTCCTGGTCGAACCCGACGGCACCGCCGAGGGCTTCCACGAGATCGCCACCCACGCCGACGGCATCTCGTGGTACGGCAACAAGCTCTTCCTCGTCACCGGCGGCGACCCGGACGTCTCCGGCGGCGACCGGCTGGTCCGCGTCTTCGACCTCACCCACTTCTGGAAGATGAACTCCACCACGTCAGGGAACGTCGGCTGCGTGAGCGGCGTCTGCTCGGCGGCGTACTCCGGCTTCGCCCTGCCGCAGATCGGCTACTACCGGCTCGACTCCCCGGCGGTGTGCGCCAGCCTCGACCTGACCAGGCCCTGCCTGAACGGCGTCTCGCTCGATCGGAGCGGCGCCGACCACCTGACCACCGTCGAATACAAGAGGGGCGCCTCCGGCGGGAAGATCCTGCGCTGGCCCCTCGACCCGTCCACCGCCCTGCTCAGGACCGGCTCCGACGGGCTCGTCCACCCCACCGAGGGATGGACCAGCCCGGTCTGGGAGCTGCAGGGCGGCGTGTTCACCGGCGACAAGGGCGTCCTCGTCGGGCTGTGTCCCGACGGCGCGCCCGCCGTCACCTACATGCCGGGCGGCACGGCGAACATCTCAGGGGATTTCCGCAAGTCCTGCCTGCACCGCGTCACGATCTCCGCCGACCGCGGCACGCTCGACGTCCACTACATGACCACCGCCCCGGGCAACGCGCAGAACGTCGCCTACTGGCCGGCCGGCGGAGAGATATGGCTGGTCAACGAGTTCCGCGGCGATTACGACGCCATCTACGACAGCGACCGCCTCGTGCTCGCCCTGAACTGCCCGAACCTCGACTGCTGAGCCCGGCACCTCGCCGGCCACGGTGCGCGATCGATCCGGTCAGCGGGCGCTGACCGGATCGCCCACCCGGATCGTGCCCGGTTCGAGGGTGACGAGGCGGATGCCGAACCAGGTCTTGCCGTCCCACTTGTGGTGCCGGGCCAGCGTCCGCAGCGGCTCCTTGCCCTTCACCTGGGTCTCCGGATCGATCGTCGTCACCGCGCAACGGTCGCAGATCTCCGAGACCCGGAAGGGGACGTCGCCGATCCGCACCTCGCGCCAGCCTTCCTCCGCGAAGGCCTCCGCGCCCTCGATGATCACGCTGGGACGGAACCGTACCCGGGACAACCGCCCGGGCGGATCCTCGCCGTGCCTGGCGGCCTCCTCGGCCAGCCACCCGTCCAGGGTGAGCGCGGACGACTCCGAGATGAGCAGGAGCGGCGCGTCCCACGCGAAGCTCACCACCTCACCCGGCAACCCGCCGTGCGCCGGGTCGATCGTCCGCCGCGTGGGGTCGTCCAGCCATACCAGCCGGGCCGGGCGTCCCAGCAGCTCGCTGAACCAGGCGTGCGCGGCGTCGTCGGCGAGCACCGCCTTGTCCAGGCCGGTGAAACCGACCCGCGTGGCAGCGCCGGTGGCGGGCGGCACGGTGAGGGGTTCCATCCCGCGCGCCGCGAGCCGCAGACCGTCCTCGGCGGTGGGGTGCGCGGCGACGGACGCCAGGCGCGGGAACTCGCCCAGCCACAGGTTGTCGCCGTTCTCGTCGACGACCGCCCACCGCCGGTCCCCGTCCAGACCCCAGGGGTGAACGACCGCCTCGGACCGCGCCCAACTCTGACCCGATTTCAGCGGATAAATCAGGATTTGATCAAGGATCACCGCCCAAGCTTATCCGGTTCAGTAACGGCCGTCAGGAGGCAAATATGTCACCACTCCCGCCGCTCCCCCGCTGTCCGGGGCCGATGCCCGGACGCCAGGAGCTCCCGCATCCGGGACACCCACGGGGAGGGCACCGGTCCGGCCCGTTCGTCGGCGACGAGGTCGCGGAGCTCCTGCCAGGCGGGTAACGGGATCACTTGTGTCATGGGCGGGAGATTAGAGATCATCACCGACAAAGCGACCGGGTGCGGATCCGGCCGTTCACAAGATCGAGTCGGGTGGGGAAAGGCCGCGTGATCGACGACGTACTCCGTTCCATGGCCGAGAAGATCGCGGCCGCGGCGCCCCCGAAGTGGCGCCGGGCCGAACTGCGGGGGTTCGCGACCGCCGGCGGGTCCGGGCACAGCGGCCTGACGTACGAGCCCGGCGCCGGCGGCGGTGACGTCGACCTGCACGCCGAGCTGTGCGCCGTGCACACGCTGGCCGGGCCGGCCGGCGATCATCTGACCGTCGAGCTGGTGGTCGAGGCCAAGGGGCGGTTCGAGGCGGTGGTCAGCGAGTCGCTGGAGCGTGCCCAGGGCGGCGGGTTCCTGTACGTGCTCGACCGGCACGCGCTCCCGGCCGAGCCGGCGGCGTTCCAGAAGGGCCCGGTGGAGCCCACGCAGGCGGGGGACCCGCGGGAGGCGGTCGCGCTGCTCGGCGCCTATTTGCGGGAGCGGGACCGGATCCTGGGACGGGACACGTACGCGCCGCCGCCCGCGCTGCCGGAGGCGCGCCGGGCCGAGCTCGCGATGGGGCTCCCCGACGACCTCCGTGCCCTGTACGCGCACATCGACGGCGACGGCGGCGAGGGGCTGCTGGACCGGCACCCCTGGTTCGGCCTGGAGAGGCTGGTGAGCCAGAGCCGCCCGGAGAACCGCTGGTGGGCCGCGGGCCGCGCCTGGCGTGACCACCTGCGCACCCCGTTGATCACCAGCACCGGCCCGCCGCTGGCGGTGCGCCGGGCGTCGGACCACCCGGGCTGGATCCCGTTCGCCACCAGCACCGGCGGCGACTTCCTGGCCGTGGACCTCGCGCCGGGCCCCGGCGGGCGCTCCGGCCAGGTCATCCGCATGGGCGTGCACCACGACGACGGCCCGGTCTACGTCGCCGACTCGGTGACCGGCCTGCTGCATCGGCACGTCGCCGCGCTGCGGGCGGGCGCGTACCGGGTCGAGCAGGGCGAGCTGTGGATCGACGCCGAGGAGCCGGAGGAGGAGCCCCGCGCGCTGGTCGTCGCCGGCGCCGACGCGGCCTCCATGCGCGGCATGCGCGCGGGGATCGAACGCCTGACGGTGCTCAACGCCCCCTGGGCCGACTTCCGGCCCCTGCGCGGGACGCCGACGCTGTGGCAGATCACCGTGGAGAACGTGCCCGGAGCGGGCCTGGGCCCGCTCCGCGACACGCCGGTGGAACTGCTCGACCTGGCCATGGACACGATCGACCTGTGGCCGCTGGCGGGCCAGGCCACGCTGCGCCTGCTGACGCTGCGTACCGCGAACCCCGTGGACCTGGCGCCGCTCGTGTCGTGCCCGCGCCTGTACGGGCTGGACCTGTCCGAGGCCACCGTCAACGACCTCGGCGTGCTCGCCGACCTCAAGAACCTGCTCTACCTGCGCCTGCGCCGCGCGCAGTGGGAGGAGCTCTGGGAGCGGGCGGGCCACCCGGCGGGGCTGGCGGCGGCCGAGCTGGCCGCCGAGCCGCCCCGGGAGCGGGCCTGGTGGTGGTCGGTCGACAGGTCCTACCACGCCCCCGAGCCGTCGCTGAGGACGGCGGTCAAGTGGGCGGCCGACCTGGCGGGCAGGTCGGCGGACGTGCGGACCTTCGCGGGCCGGTTCACCCGCGGCGGGTCAGCCCCTCGTTGAGATCAGCTCCAGGGCGCGCTGGTACTGCTCAGTCGACGGCTGACGGGTCCAGGTCATGCCGGGCAGGCTGTCCGAGAGCATGCGCGCCATGACCATGGACATGACGTCGGACGGCTGCGCCTGCGGCATCTGCGGGCGCATCGACCGGTATCCGGCGAGCACCCGGCCGTAGTCGTACATCAGCGTGTTCGTGAAGCGGCTGCGCTCGGCGTCGGCGCTCTCCAGCCCCGCCACGAACTCGGGCTCCGGCTCCTCGATCACGGCCTTGTAGACGTCGAGGCGGTTGCGGATCTCGCCGGGGGCGGCGTGGCTGTGGGCGTCGTCGTACATGCGGGCCACGTGCTGCGGCATCTCCACGAGCACGGTGAGCATGCCGTAGCCGCCGTCCTCGTCGCCGTAGCCGCCGACGCCGCCGTCCACGCCCTGGGCGTGCGTGGCGCTCATCATCGCGCTGGTGAAGTCGTACTTGTCCATGCCGTCGACCGGCTCGGCCATCCAGTCGTCGTGGAGGTGCAGCACGCCGCCGGTCTCGCTGTGCGCGGCGCGGTCGATCAGGTGGCGTACGGCGCCCGCCGGGTCGGCCAGGGCCTGCGGGCCCATCGCGGCGAACTGCTCGGTGAGCAGGAACAGCGAGATCATCATGGACGGGTCGTAGACGCGCAGCGCACCGGCCTCGCGGTGCGGGAAGACCGTGCTCTCCTCGTCGTACGCCTCGAGCCCGGCCATGAAGGCCCGCTCCTGCTCGTCGTCGAGGATGAGCTCCCAGGCCCACTTGCGTTCGACGTGGAACTTGTAGAAGTCCTCGCCTCGGAGCGGATCTCGGAACTTCCACCACAGAGCCACGCCCGCGACCAGGGCGACGATCACACCCAAGGCGATCCACATAGGGGTCCGTCTCTCTTTCTCTCGGGTTTACTGCCGGAAAGGCCGGACGGTAGCAGTGAAGATCCGCCTATCTCCCGGAAACAACCGGAAAGGAAGGACATGATCACCTTCAGTAGCCCCTAGAGAACGTTGTCCATAGGCGGGCGGCACCCGAACGGTGGCGCCGCCCGCCCGTGACGGGGTCAGGCCCAGGCCGTGACGGCCGTGAAGGAGCTGTCGTCGCGGAACCCGGCCGTGCCGTCGTAGGCGTCCACCCAGAGCTCGAAGCCGCGGTGGCGCAGGAAGCGGCCGGGGTAGTTGCTCGATTCGAGGCGCACCGAGCCACTGGCGGCGCCGGGGACGGCGTAGAAGGTGGCATCGGCCCTGAACACGGCGGTGCCGTCGTCGGCGCCCAGGCGCGCCCGCCAGCCGGAGTGGCGCAGGTAGCGGCCGTCGGCGGCGCGCAGGGAGTAGCCGTTCGGCGCGGCGAGCCCCGTCACGATCGTGAACGTGGCGTCCTGGCGGGTCTGGGCGTCGCTGGAGGCGCTTACCTCGTGCAGGTAGCCGAGGTCGTTCTGGTGCCTGGCGTAGCGGGCGGGATAGTTGACCGAGCGCAGCGACCTCGTCGTCCCCGTCGGGAGGGTGGCGGCGCCGGGGACCCTGGCGTGCGTCAGCGTGCCGAACCCGAGCTGGTCGAAGCCGCCGCTGTTGGGCCCGTAGTCGCCGCCGCCGCCCTCCGGCCGCACCTTGGCGACGAACGCGGCCGAGTACGGCATCGCCAGGCCGCGCCTGACGGCGTAGTGGTGGTAGACGGTCTCCCAGACGGGTCGCACCTCGCCGCGGCTCGCCGAGGAGATCGCGGTGTGCGTCTGCTGCGCGCAGTTCTGGCCGGTGCCCCAGGTGTAGGCGGTGAACGGGACGTCCTCGCCCAGGTTGTACTTGGCGATGTACTCGCACGCCTTGGCGAACCGGTTGCCGTCGTAGCCGTACAGGTCGATGCCCTGGTTCCAGGCCATCTCGCAGAAGGCGCCCATCTGGCCGACTCCCATCATGGTGTGGCCCTGGTCGCGCCCGCTCTCCTGCCACTGCGCGAGCCCGCCGCTGTGCAGGAACGGGATGGCGTGCGCGATCGAGCCGTTGCCCGTGCCCGTCTTGAAGTACGTGACGGCCCGGTCGATGAGGTCCTGCCGGTCGCAGAGCACGCCGATGGCCAGGATCGAGTTCATGGAGCACAGATCCCAGTTGGCCCAGTAGTTGGTGATGCAGGCGTCGTTGTGGTTGGTCAGGAAGCTCTCGTTGAGCGGGTGGAAGACGTTGAGCATCATCCGCTGGAAGCGGGCCAGGTCGAAGCCGCCGTAACCGCGCATGATCTCGGCGACGTTGGCGAACTGGTAGCCGTAGATGCCCGCGGCCAGGAACCGGTCGGCGTTGCCGGTGACCGTGGTGAGCGTGCCGGACCAGGCGTTGAGGATGTCGCGCGCCTTGTCGCCGTGCGCGGTGCTGCCGCTGACCTTCCAGCGCAGCGCGTTCTGGTAGGCGGCGTGGATGTCGTTGTAGAGGATGCCGTAGTTCTGGCCGTCGCCGCCGCGGACGATCGTCGCCTGCGGGTTGGGCGTCCAGGTGCTCTGGGAGTGGGAGTTGGCCACGAGCCGGTCCCAGCCCGCCTTCCACGGCTGGGCTCCGGCGTTGACCATCGAACGCATGCGGTCGAAGTCGGCCTGCGTGTGCAGCAGGCCGGGGTGACTGGCAGCGGCGGCGGGCTCGGCGCCGCCCAGCAGGGGCACATCG
>NZ_JBSFTC010000339.1:0-11129 GCF_053590415.1 Nonomuraea sp. NPDC003201 | reverse complement strand
TCGTCGTCGGCGCGGAACACCAGAGGCGCCGCGCCCTGACCGCTGAAGCCCACCGCGAGCTTGCCGTCGGCGGCGATGTCCTTGGGCACCTGGGCGGCGATCGCGTCCACCTTGTCGGCCCGCACCCGGTTCTGGTCCGGGCTGAGGTTGATCTTCTTGCCCGCCGCCACAGGGGCGGCGGTGACGGCGGGCTCGGCGCCGCAGGCCGCGGTCAGCAGGAGGAGCGCGGGCACGGCGAGGGCCCGCGCGAGCGAAGCGCGCATGTCATGACGTCCTTGGGGATCAGAGAACCTTGCTGAGGAAGGTGCGGGTACGTTCGTGGGCGGGGGCGTCCAGGAGCTGTGCGGGCGGTCCGAGCTCGACGATGCGGCCGGCGTCCATGAAGGCCACGATGTCGGCCACCTCCCTGGCGAACCCGATCTCGTGAGTGACCACGATCATCGTGGTGCCGCCGCGGGCGAGGTCCTTGATGACGTCCAGCACCTCGCCCACCAGTTCGGGGTCCAGCGCCGAGGTCGGCTCGTCGAACAGCAGCAGCTTGGGCTCCAGCGCGAGCGCCCTGGCGATGGCGACCCGCTGCTGCTGCCCGCCCGACAGCGTGCGCGGGTAGGCGTCGGCCTTGTCCGCCAAGCCCACCCGGGCCAGCAGCCGCTCGGCCAGCGGCGCCACCTCGGCCCGCGGCCGGCCCTGGGCCGACAGCGGCGCCTCCATGAGGTTCTGCCTGACGGTGAGGTGCGGGAACAGGTTGAACGACTGGAAGACGAACCCGATCTGGGTGCGCTGGCGCAGCACCTCGCGTTCCGGCAGCTCGTACAGGCGGTCGCCGGCCTGCCGGTAGCCGAGCAGCTGGCCGTCGACGCGGACCGAGCCGCGGTCCACCTTCTCCAGGTGGTTGATCGTCCGCAGGAGCGTGGACTTCCCCGACCCCGAGGGACCCAGGATCACCAGCACCTGCCCCTGGCGGACGTCCAGGTCCACTCCGCGCAGCACGTGCAGGGCGCCGAAGCTCTTGTGCACGCCGCGCAACCTCACCATGGCGCTCATCCGCGCCCCCTGCCGTAATGCCGCTCCACGTAGTACTGCACGATCGACAGGGCGGTGGTCAGGATGAGGTACCAGATGGCCGCGACCAGCAGCAGCGCCATGACCCTGCCGTTGCGGTTGTAGATCACCTGCACCTGGTAGAACAGCTCCGGCAGCGCCATGATGTAGACGACCGAGGTGCCCTTGACCAGGCCGATGATCTCGTTGCCCGCGGTGGGCACGATGGTCCGCATGGCCTGCGGCAGGATGATCCTGAAGAGCCGCCGCGCCGGCGGCAGCCCCAGGGCGGCCGCCGCCTCCCGCTGCCCGTGGTCCACCGACAGCAGGCCGCCGCGGACGATCTCGGCGGCGTACGCGGCCTGGTGCAGCGCCAGCCCGAGCGCCGCCGCGGTCAGCGGCCCGATCAGGTCCATCGTGCCGAAGTCGAAGAACGCCGGCCCGAACGGCACGCCCACCGACAGCCTGGGGTAGAGCAGCGCGAGGTTGTACCAGAACAGCAGTTGCAGGATGAGCGGCACCGACCGGAACAGCCACACGTATGCCCAGGCCGCCGACGACAGCAGCCGGTTGGGCGAGAGCCGCATCAGCGCCAGCAGCGTGCCCAGCACGAACCCGAGCACGATGCCCAGCGCGGTCAGCTCCAGCGTGAGCAGCACCGAGCGCACCACCGACGGTGCGAACAGGTACTGCCCGACGATGGGCCACTCCCACGCGGGGTTGGTGATCAGGGCGCTGGCGACCATGGCGAGGACGACGAGTACGCCTGCCCCGGCCAGCCACCGCAGCGGGTGCCGGGCCGTGACCACCTCCAGGGGCCGCTCCGCGTCCTGGCGCGAGACCTCCTGCACCTCGGGCAACATCACGAGCCGCCTCCACTTCTGGTTGATGGATGGGATCTCGTGATCAGCGACACTGCGCGCTGGCGACGTGGCCGTGGTCCACGTGCGGGCGCCGGGTCAGGTTCGCGGCCTGGCTCATGCCCACGAAGCTACGAGCCGGATCACCTAAAGTCAACATTTCCTACTGGATATACATAGTTATCGCTGCCCCACGCTGCGGGCGAGGCCGTGCTGGAAGCCCCCGTCGTCGCGTCCACCCATCCCCCACCGGCGCACTGAGGTCGGCGAGCCGCGACGCCACCCACGGATACGGTCGCGACAGCCGACCGGCTCGTCGAGATGCCCTGCAGCGTTGGCCATCCGGACATCTTGACATTTCAGCCGTCTGGTGTTTCTGCATAATACAAATGGGCGTAAGTTACGCACCTCGGGCTCAAGTTATTTGATCTTATGATTTCCGTGTACTTTCGCTCTATCTTAGGTACGCGAACGTGACCCACCAGGAGGACGTCATGGACGTACGCGTATCGATCAAAGATGAAGAAGATTCACGCCACCTGGAGTCGTTGCGTGACTGGATCGGAGGCACGGCCGAGCTGAAAGGCCGTGTCAATGACGTGACGGCCCCGCCGCCTCCCGGCACTTTGGGGCCGTTTCTGGAAAGCATTGTCGTTGCTCTTAGTTCTGGCGCGGCGGGCACCGCATTCGCTTCGGCTCTGCTGTCCTGGGTGCGGCAACAAAGCGGTGCGGTCAAGGTCCGAGTAGACCTGCCCGACGGTCGTCAAATCCAGGTCGACGCGACTCAGGTCAAAGCACTTTCGCCCGCTGAATTGCGGGAGCAAGTGGAGTCGGTCCTCCGTGAACTCCGCGAAGCGGAGGAGAAACACGATCAGGGGCGGACGACGGATGAGTGACCTGTCGGGTGAGGGTGTGCGTGTTGTGCTGATCGGCACCGCCGACCACAGTGACTCTCAACTGCCGGCGGTGCCCGCCGTCGAACGGACCATCACCGCACTACGGGACCGCCTGGTGAACAGGTGTGGTGTGCCGGACGAGCATATTCGCCTGCTGCTGAATCCGCCCAATGCCTTGGCCATCGGATCCGCAGTGACCGAAGAGGCGAAAAAGGCGAAGACCATACTGCTGGTCTACTACATCGGCCACGGACTCTGGAGCTCGGAGGGACAGCTCTACCTGGCAGCGTCTTCCACCAGCACGCTCACACCCGGCCTCGCGGAACTCCAGGCCTACTCGACATCGATGTTGCGGCAGGCCATCGCCGGCTCGCCGACCGCCTCGACCGTGGTCGTCCTGGACTGCTGCTTCTCCGGACGCACGGACCTGGGGTCCTGGGCACCGGAATCAGTCTTTCAGCCGTCCCCGACCCATGGGTTGTACCTCCTCGGCTCCGCCGAACAACTCGCGCTGGCACCGGAAGACCAGGAATACACCACGTTCACCGGTGATCTGATCTCGCTGCTGGACAACGGCGATCCCCTCGCCGGTAATTTCCTGACCCTTGACGACGCCTACCATTTCATCCTCCGCAGAATGTGGGAGAGAAGCGGCCCGCTGCCTCACCGGCAGGAAGGAGGACGAAGCGGCCATATCATCCTGTCGTCAAATCGATCTGCTTCACAAGAGATCTCTTCAGGGCAGAAGGAGGCCCAGTTACCGGGGCGCAGCCCTTATCTGAGCCTCCAGCCGTTCGGCGAGGAGGACGCGAAGATATTCCACGGACGCGACGAGCTGACTTCCGCGATTCTCAAGAAGATCGCCGATCGGCTGAGCACTGCCGGGGTCATGCTGTTGGTCGGCGCATCAGGCAGTGGAAAGAGTTCGCTGCTGCAGGCCGGTCTGCTGGCGAGAATGCGTCGTGGAGATCTCCACGTATCCGGCACCAGCGGCTGGCCGTGCATCAGCATGACCCCGGGATCGTCTCCCGTTCAAGCACTGGCCGCGCGACTGGCCCCTGATGACCCGGCAGCCTTCAATCGGGTGTTCTCCGACCCCGACCACTCCTGCCGCCTGGCCACAGACCTGCTCGCCGACCGCCCGGGCGTGCGCCTGATCCTCTTGGTCGACCAACTGGAAGAGATATTCACTCTGTGCGAGGACGAAGGGCTGCGTAGCAGGTTCGTTCGCTGCCTGCACGCCATGACCCTTCCTGATCCCCGGACCGGTCGGCCTCCGGCAGTCGTCATCGGCGCACTCCGCGCGGATTTCTACAGCCAGGCGACCCGGCATCCGGAACTGTCCGCTGCCCTTCAGGACAGGCAATTCGTGATCGAGCCGATGAAGCCGCCAGAGCTACGTGCGGCCATCGAGCAACCTGCGACGATGCTGGGCCTGGAACTGGACGAAGGGCTGGCGGATCTGGTCCTGCACGAACTTGGCGCCTTTCGCCCACAAGGTCCTGAACCCGGATCTCTGCCGCTGCTCTCACACTCGCTCTGGGAGACGTGGAAACGTCGGGAGGGCAGACGGCTGACAGTGCGAGGCTACCGGGAGAGCGGAGGCATAGAGCGGGCGATCGAACGATCAGCTGATGACACCTACCAGGCGCTCACCCCTTCGGCGCAGCTGGCCACGCAGAGCATCATGCTCAGGCTCATCAAAATCAGTGGCGATGTCTCGAACATCGACACCGAGCCGATCGTCACAGCGCGACCGGTGAACCAGGGCGACCTGCTGCGAGGCCTGGATCCCGAGGCGGCGTTGCAGTCCGTGAAGGCGCTGGACGCGGCCCGATTGATCACTACCGATCGAGAGATCGTCCGTATCAGTCACGAGAGGCTGCTGCAGGCCTGGCCACTCCTTCAGGACCTGGTGAAGGAGAATCGAGAATGGCTGATCCTGCGCGACGAACTCGCCGAGGACGCGAAAGCGTGGATGGTCGACCGTGATCCCTCTCTGCTCTACCGGGGCGGACGGCTCGACGCGGTCAGGGAACGGGTGACCAAGGCGATCGACCACCACCAGCTCGAATCGAACTCGGAGCGGTTCTTCGAGGCGTCCGTCGCATACGAGCGGCAACGCGGCAGGGTCAGGCGCGGTGCGATAGCGGCGCTGGTCGTACTCACTCTCATCGCTTCGACGGGCGCGTTCGTGGCATGGTCGCAGAGCAGGGCGGCACAGCGCCAGGCACAGGTGGCGACCGCCCGAAGCATGGTCGCCGGCGCAGAGGCGGTCCGGGAGTCGGACCCGCGCCTGGCGCTGCAATTGGGCGTCGCCGCGTACCGGCTGGACCCCAATCGAGCCACGAACGCAAGCCTGTTGCAGACTTTGACGACCTCGCGCTACGAAGGCACCATTCTCGACTTCAAGGGTCGTGTGGAATCTGTGGCGATGTCACCCAAGGACGCCGTCATGGCCAGCGGCGACGACAATGCCACGCTCAAACTCTGGGACGTTTCCAATCCACACCGTCCGCAATTGATCGGCTCGCCCCTCACCACGTTCAAGGACGTGGTATCCGCACTGGCCTGGCGGCCCGATGGCAAGATGCTGGTCGTCGGAGACCGGGATTCCGTGTCGTTCTGGGACATGTCGACCCGGGACAAGCCAAGGAAGCTGGGCCAGATCCCGGGGCTCGGCAGCAATGTGACCGACATCGTCTGGGCGGCCGACGGGCAGAAACTCGTGGTCGGCAATCCTGCCAATGCCGCGGTCCTGCAGGTCCGGCCCGACGGGGATCTGAAAGTCGCCGCCAACTTCAGATCTCGAGCGGGGAGTCATGACAACCCGCCGCTGGCAATGTCGGCGGATGGCCGCCTGCTGGCGGTCGCGGACGGCGGCTCAGAGAAAATACAATTGTGGGACGTGGCCGACCCGCACGCCGCACGTCGACTCGGGAAACCCATTCCGGCCCCCTCCTCTCTTATCAGCGATCTGGCCTTCTCTCCCGATGGCGACCTCTTGGTGATGGCGACCGAGGACGTCGGCCTGACCATCTGGAATATGACGGATCCAGCGTCACCGCGAAAGGTCAGCGACACGACGTCGGCCACCAACCAGACCGACAAGATCACATCCATGGTCTTCACGCCGGACGGCACACGCCTGATTTGCAGCAGCCAGGACGGCACGGTTCAAATATTGCAGTTTCCGGTCGGCGTCAAGCTTTCCGAGCAAATATTCTTGTCCCCTGATCGAACCGACATTCCACTCACCGGCCACCGCGGGCCGGTCCTCGGAGTATCGCTGTCCAAGGACGGATCGCTGCTGGCCACCGCCGGACAGGACGGTTCGGTGATGCTGTGGGACCTGTCGGACGCCGGGACTCGCCCGCACCTTCTGGGTGTTCCCTTGCCCGGGCAGCAGAAATTGCCGGGAAGCGCTCTGGGACCGACCTCGGCGACGCTGTCCGCTGGAGGCGACATCCTGGCCGACGGCGCGGAGAACGGTCAGGCCATGCTGTGGGATGTCGGCGACCCGGGCAAGCCGGTGGCTCTGCCGACGATCAGGTTCTGGACGCCACCGGACAAGAACTCCGAAGGCGGTCCGTACGCTTCGGCCCTCTCGGCGGACGGACGCTTCCTCGCCACGCCGAGCGGCCCAGGCGACTTCGGTGTCAAGATTTGGAAAGCCTCCGGGCGGAGCGGCTTCGTACCGCTGCCCACCGCGGTTTCCGGACACACGGGCACTGTCGTGTCCCTCGCCTGGAGCGGTGACGGGGCCATGCTTGCCAGCGCGGACGTGCATGGCGCGGTGCGTCTCACCGACATGCGGAGGGTGGAGACTCCTGCCGAGTTGGTGACGATCCACCATGGAGGCGAACTCAGGGATGTCCTGCTAGCCTCGAGCAAACGGATTCTGGTCAGTGTTGGCGTGGATGACAGTGCCAAGATCTGGGATATCTCCAATCCTCGGTCGCCGCGGCAGGTCGGGACCGTTCCCACCGGCCTCATCGGCTCCTTCCGTTCATCGGTCGGCCTCTCGGCTGATGGGCGATTCTTTGTCGTAGGACACACCACCGCTTCGTTCAGCCTCTGGGATATCAGCAGGCCAGAGGCGCCAAGGAAGATCGTCACCGGCCTGACCGGGAAGGTCGGACCCGTTTCCGCGGTGGCCTTTTCGAAGAATGCCGACCTGTTGGCCACGGGAAGTGTGGACGGCAGCATCATCCTGTGGGACATCTCCGATATCGGGCGCGTTCACCGGATAGGGCCGGCCATGGACACCAACGAGCTGCTGGTTGTTTCCCTGGTCTTCCTGCCCGGCGACGGAACTCTTGTCGCGCACACGAACTCCTCGTTCTCGTTGTGGGATGTCTCCATGGTCGGACGGGTGCGCGACAATGTCGCGACGTTGGCGTGCGAGAGGTTGAACGGTGAGGGAATGACGCGCGCGCTCTGGTCTTCCTACGCTCCGGAACTGCCATATCCCAGCAGATGCTGAAGAAGGCGCTGTCACCTCGGGAACGGGGCGGCGCCGCCAGGGCCATGTTCTTCGACCTTGCCCCCGAGTTTCGTGCTCAGTTCCTGCATGAAGGACTTGGACTTGGCCGACAGCGCCCATCGATCGCCGACGAGGTAGAGGCCGCCGTACATCTCGGCGTAGTCAAGCCACTCACGCTGGCCCTCAACCGTGACGAAGTCAAGGAACACGTACGGAATCCCGTCGCTGGTGCATTCCCCTTGTCGGTAGTCCAGTGCCTTGAGGGTGATCTCGGCGGTGCAGCCGATGGCGGCCGCCAGTTGCTCCACGGTGTACGTGCGGGGTGCGTTCCCCCCGGAGGCGGCAGCGCTCCTGGCCGACTTCGGCCCATCGGCCTGTACACCGCATCCGGTGAGCGTGAGCGCCGAGGCGATGGCCAGCGACAGGACGATGCCCCCGTGATCTCGCCTCCTCATGGCGCCGGTCAGACGCGCCACAGCCGCCGGGGCGGCGCCTTGAGCGCGTCGCGGGCGGGAGAAGCCAGCCATGATGTTGCCCTTTCTCGCACCTGATGTGGTCTTGCTCCTGGCGATGAGGACGGCGTGGCCGGTCGCCCGGCCACGCCTTGCTCAATTCAGGGTCAGCGGCAGCGTCTGCCGCTGTTGATGCAGTCGACGACCCGCCCCATCTGCTGCTCATTCATCAGGTTGATGAAGTCGCTGTGGTCGGTGACCGGCTTGTGCAGTTCCTCGGGAAAGGTGTCGACGGCGAAATTGGGGCCCTGCGCCACGTTGTAGACGAGCCGGTGCTCCAGCGCGGGAATGGGCTGGAAGCCCTGCGGGCAGCTGCCGTCGGCCTGCGGGAAGGTGACATGGGTGCGGTGGTTGGCGCTGTCGACGTTCTGGCCGTCCCAGCAGCTCTGGAAATCGAAGACCCGCACGAGCCTGCTACCTCGCGGGCAGAGCGGGTACTTGTCCGTCAATTGGCGGTTCTCGAAGCCGGTGCAGGTCCACCCGGCGTTGGCTTCGGCTCCACCGACCCGGGCGTTACCGGTGATGATGCGCAGGAACTGCGGAGCCGCCACCACCTTGCCGGTCGGGTTGCCCTTGAAGGTGATCTGCACCGAGACCGGGGTGAGGATTTTGCCGACGTTCAGGTCAAGCCCGCCGCCTCGCCGGTTGGCGTCGAATTCCTCCTGCCCCAGAGCCCTCAGCACGGGCCAGTAGTGCGTGGACTTGTCGCCGTTGCGGCAGGTGGTACTGGCCGCCAGCAGGCTCTCATTGGTGGACTGGTTGTTGGTCGACTCGTTCCCCACGTAGTCGTGCGTGTGCTGCGCGCCGTTGGACACGCCGGGGGCCACGATGACGTTGTCAGAGTTGAAGATGCGCTTCTCGTTGCGTCCGCAGTCCACGCTGAACGTCCCGCTGGAGCCGTCCTGCTGCGTGCGGGGCGTTCTCACATTCGGTTGTACCGAACGGATGTCAACGAAGTCCTCCGGAACGGGCCCTCGGGCCTGGCCTCCGCCGTTTCCGTTGTTTCCGTTGTTCTCGCCGTCGCCGCCATCTTCGTTGTTTTCGCCGCCCCCGTTGTTCCCGTTGTTTCCGCCGTTCCCGTTGCCCGGATTGCCGTTCCGAAGCTCACAGGTCGCCAGGGTTCGGAGGCTGGCCGGCGCTTGGGCGCCGGCGCGCTGGAAGGCGATCTGGATCCGTTGAAGGGTCGCCGTCCGCTTGTCCCGCAACGGCCCGAGGATCGCATTCTGCACGAAATTCGGACCGCCCTGCCCCGCCGAGCCTGCCAACCGCCGATTGGCCTCAGCGATCTGGCTCTCCAACTGCTGCAGATTCCGCTCAACTTCCGCCTGAGCGCGAGCGGGGACCTGGCCCAGCCTGTCCGCCACATCAGGACAGGAGATTTGACCAGCGGCACCACCGTTGTTCTGGCCACCGTTGCCCTGGTCATCGTTGTTCTGGTCGCCGTTGTCCTGGCCACCATTGTCCTGGCCATCGTTGTCCTGGCCGCCGTCGCTCTGGTTACCGTTGTCCTGGCCGCCATCACTCTGATCGCCGTTGCCCTGATCGCCGTTGTTGTTCCCAGCCTCATCGTCCTGCACAGTGCAGCCGGCCAAGCCCTGGAGGCCGGTCGGTGCTTGGGCGCCGGCGCGCTGGAAGGCGATCTGGATCCGTTGAAGGGTCGCCGTCCGCTTGTCCCGCAACGGCCCGAGAATCGCATTCTGCACGAAATTCGGACCGCCCTGCCCCGCCGAGCCTGCCAACCGCCGATTGGCCTCAGCGATCTGGCTCTCCAACTGCTGCAGATTCCGCTCAACTTCCGCCTGAGCGCGAGCGGGGACCTGGCCCAGCCTGTCCACAACGGAAGGGCAGGAGATGGCCGGCGCGAAAGCCGTTCCGGATGCCCCGCTTGCCGCCGCGTTTGCAGTGCCAGCCGTGAGACCGCTGCTCGTGACAGCCAGGGCCGTGAGCATACCCGCCGTCCTTCGGCGGACGCGGGAACCATGTCGATGTCTCATAAATCCCTCTCTCCGTCTGTGGATGCGGCCCGGCCTTGAGAGTCATCAGGCGGCATCCACAAAGGGGGTCGCGGCCGTCGTCAGAACGAGATACGCGCGCCCGAGGCTTCAAGTTCGACATCACGTAGAAGTTGGTCAGACGTGCATGGCCGCGCTTGCGGCCAGCCCACATCGGGTGGGAGGGCGATCGGCTCGTGATCACGCCGCTCATGTGCGGGGTCGCCTACGCCGTCACCGTCCATGCCGATGATCAGGAGAAGCGCCGCGCATCCGGCCGCCGCTACCTGGGCGTGATGCTGCTGGGCGGGCCTGTCGGCCTTCGCGATTGGTCACCCCCAGCACGCGCATGCACTCCCCCGGAGCAGGTCATGCGGAGGGTTCCAGCTGCTCGCCGAGGAACTGGAGCGTCGAGTCGTGCAGCCGGGTGCGGTGGGGAACGGTGCTCCATCCGTGGTCGGCTCCGGGGACGACTTCCAGTTCGGCGTTGCCGCCGTAGTGGTCGAGATAGCGACGGGCGTAGGCGACAGGGGCGATGTCGTCCTTGTCTCCATGAATGATGCGCACCGGCCCGGCATAACCGCAGGAACGGCCATAGACGTCGAGCCCGGCGATGTCCTCGACGAGGGCGGGGCTCATGCGGTGGCTGTCGGCGTCGAAATAGCCCTTCTCCCCGATCTCGGCGGCGATGTCGCGGCCCTTGAGGTAGCCCGAGCCCACTTCGAAGGGGGCGACGGCGGCCGGCGACCACAGGCACGCAGCCCGGATGCCGGGCTCCTCGGCGGCGACGATGCCCGCGACGACACCGCCCATGCTCATCCCGACCAGACCGATGCGCTCGGGATCGGCGAAGTCGAAGGCACGGACGGCCTGCACGACCGAACGGGTTTCGGCAATTTCGTTGGTGATGGTGACGTCGAAGAAATCTCCGTCGCTCTCCCCGTGCCCCGACAGGTCGAACCGGACCGACGCGATACCGATGCTCTCCAGCAGCCGCGCCATGAGGACGAAGGAACGGTTCTCCATACGGTTGTTGGAGAACCCGTGGACGAACACCACCGTGGGCCTGCGGGCGGTGGCCTGGTCCTCGGGAATGTGCACGCTGGAGCGCAGGGTCAGCCCTCGGTGCCGGAACTCGTGGTGGTGGATCATCAGGCGGCCTTTCCGGATGCGCACTGCCCCCAGGTCATGTCACCCCTTGATGGCGCCGGCGGTCATGCCGGCGACGATCTTGCGGTTGAAGAAGACGAAGAGCAGCAACGGTGGGATCGTGATCAGGACGATGTCCATGAACAGCAGGTTCCACTGGGTGTTGTACTGGCTCTGGAAGTTGTAGAGGGTCA
>NZ_JBSFTC010000338.1:0-11194 GCF_053590415.1 Nonomuraea sp. NPDC003201 | reverse complement strand
GGATGCTCCACCAGGACGTCAAGCCCGCGAACATCCTGCTCGACCTCGACGGCTCCGCCATGCTCACCGACTTCGGCATCGCGACGCCGGGCTGGAGGGCTCCTCGTTGAGCCGCTCGGGCGCCATGTAGCCGGGCGAGCCCGCGCCGCCGAACCTGCCGCCCTGACCGCCCATCGGCGTCGCGATGCCGAAGTCGGTGAGCATGGCGGAGCCGTCGAGGTCGAGCAGGATGTTCGCGGGCTTGACGTCCTGGTGGAGCATCCCGTGGGCGTGGGCGACCTCCAGCGCCGACAGCACGCGCAGCCCGACCGCGGCCACGAACCCGGGCGGCAGCGGCCCCTGATCCTTGATCACCTTGTCCAGCGAGCGGCCGGTGACCAGGTCCATGATGATCCACGGCTGGCCGCCCTCCAGGACGACGTCGTGCACCAGCACGATCGCCGGGTCGCGCAGCCGTCCGGCCGACCTGGCCTCGTGGATCGCCATGTCGGCGAACTCGGCCCGCTCCCGCGGGGTGAGCCCCTCCGGCACGCGTACCTGCTTGGCCGCGACCTGGCGGTCGAGGATCTCGTCGATGGCCCGCCACACCGTGCCCGCGCCGCCCTGTCCGAGCCGCTCGATGAGACGGTAGCGGCCGGCCAGCAGATAGAGGTCATCCGGCATTGCGCAACGCCTGCTCGCTCGTCTGCGCCGCTTTCAGCGCCCGCTGCTTGATCTCCTCGTCGGTGAGTTTGTCCCCGAGGGTGGTGAACTGCACGGTGAGCACCAGGTTGGCCAGGCGGTAGTAGATCTGGGAGGTGTGCACGCGGCCCGTGGGGCCCTTCAGCTCGAAGCCGAACGCCTCCTCGCCGAGGCCGGCGATCTCGCGGACCGGGGTGCGCGTGGCCCGCTGCGAGGTCTTCGCGCCGATCTCGTCCCAGGTCCAGTCGACCTGGTCGTACCTCGTCCACCAGCGCTTCTGGCCTTGGTAGAGCGCGCCGGCCGTGGCCGGGGTCATCGACCAGGGGTCGACGGTGTCGGAGTCCTTCTGCACCTGCAGTCCCACGCCGGTGCTCGCGAGCGCCCAGCCGCACTTGGGGCCCTCGCCGTCGGAGCTCGCCTGCGCCTTGGGCGGGCTCTGCGTACGCAGCAGCGCGCCCATCTCCTCCTGGCTGATCAGCTTGCACACGTCCATGGGCACGGTGAACGCGGCCGGCACCGCGCCCGCCCGGTCCCTGAGGACGAGGAAGGCGGTCGCGCCGCCCGCGCCGAGCACGAGCGCCGTCGCCGCGGCGATCCAGATCGCGGCCCTGCCGGGCCGCTTGACCCTGGTCGGCGCGGTCACGTCCTGGTTGACGGGCAGGTGCGGGGCATGCCCGCCGGCGGCCACCTGCCGGAGCGCGGACACGATCACCCGGGCGTCGGGGCGGGCGGCCGGCTGGTGCGCCATCATGGCCGCCAGCAGGGGCCCCAGCGGCCCCGGAGCGGCCGGTACGGGCTCCGTCAGCGTGGCCCGCACCCGCTGGGCCGCCGACCCCCCGTAGGCCGGCGCGCCCGTCAGCGCGACGTAGAGCGTGGCGCCGAGCGACCACACGTCGCTGGCGGGCCCGCCCGGCTCGCCGGCCAGCCGCTCGGGCGCGATGAACCCGGGCGAGCCGATCATCAGCCCCTGCTCGGTGAGCGTGGCCTGGCCCTCCTGCCGGGCGATGCCGAAGTCGGTGAGGACCACCCGCCCGCTCTCGGTCAGGAACACGTTGCCCGGCTTGACGTCGCGGTGCTGCATCCCCAGCGCGTGTGCCGCGATCAACGCCTCCAGCACGTCGGCGCCGACCCGCGCGGCATGATCGGCCGGCATGGGTCCGAACTCGCGGACCGTCTCACCCAGCGTGCGGCCCCGCAGCAGCTCCATGACGAGCCAGGGCCGCTCCTGCTCGACGACCACGTCGTGCAGGGCCACGATGCCGGGATGGCGCAGCCGCGCCGTGGCCTGCGCCTCGCGCACGGCCCGCATCACCGAGTCGGAGCGCTCCTTGGGCGACATGCCCTCGGCCAGCGTGAGCTCCTTGACCGCGACCTCGCGGTCGAGCATCTCGTCCCTGGCCAGCCACACCTTCCCCATGCCGCCCGCACCGAGCGGGCGCAACAGGGCATAGCGGCCGGCAAGTCTTCCCGAGGACATACAGGGAAGGGTAACTAAGGATCAAGAGCGGTGGTTATTCGTTCCTGTCGGTCTTCCTCTCTATGGTCTTGGAACGTGGACGCGGTTCAAGGCACTCTCGACGAGCTCGGCACTCCGCTGAGCGAGGTCACTTTCGTCGTTTTCGACCTCGAGACGACCGGCGGCGCCCCGTCCGACGACGCCATCACCGAGATCGGCGCGGTCAAGGTGCGGGCGGGCGAGGTGCTGGGCGAGTTCTCGACGCTGGTCGACCCAGGGGGGCCGATCCCGCCGTTCATCTCGGTGCTGACCGGCATCACCGACGCGATGGTCGTGGCCGCGCCGCGGATCGAGGCGGTGCTGCCGAGCTTCCTGGAGTTCATCCGCGGGGCCACGCTGGTGGCCCACAACGCCGGCTTCGACACCCGCTTCGTCAAGGCCGCCTGCGCCGCCCACGGCTATCCCCCGCCGGCCAATCCGGTCGTCGACACCGTCGACCTGGCCCGGCGCGTGCTGACCCGCGACGAGGTGCCCAACGCCAAGCTGGCCACGCTGGCGAGGTTCTTCCGCAGCTCCACCGAGCCGTGCCACCGCGCGCTGCAGGACGCCAGGGCCACCGTCGAGGTGCTGCACGGGCTGATCGAGCGGGCCGGCTCGTTCCAGGTGCACACGCTCGAGGAGCTCAAGTCGTTCGTCCGCGCCCCCACGCCGGAGCAGCAGCGCAAGCGCCACCTGGCCGAGTCGGTGCCGCACGCCCCCGGGGTCTACTTCTTCGAGGACGAGCGCGGCGAGGTCCTCTACATCGGCAAGAGCACCAACCTGCGCAACCGCGTACGCTCCTACTTCACCGCGGGCGAGACCCGCCCGCGCATCCGCGAGATGATCGGCATCGCCGAGCGGGTGCGCCACGTCGTCTGCGCGACCGCCCTGGAGGCGGAGGTCAGGGAGCTGCGCCTGATCGGCGGCGCCAAGCCGCGCTACAACCGCCGTTCCCGCTTCCCCGAGAAGGTGGTCTGGCTCAAGCTCACCACCGAGGCGTTCCCGCGGCTGTCGATCGTCCGCGAGCTCAAGGACGACGGGGCCACCTACCTCGGCCCGTTCGGCAGCGCCCGGCTGGCCGACGAGGCCCGCATCGCCCTGCACGAGGCGGTCCCCCTGCGCCAGTGCACCCAGCCCGTCACGCTGCGCACCCGGCGGGCGGCCTGCGTGCTCCACGAGATGGGCCGTTGCGGCGCGCCCTGCGAGGGCAAGGAGAGCCAGGAGGAATACGCGCTCCACGTGGAGAGCGCGCGCCGGGCCATGACGCTCGACGCCTCGCTCGTCTTCAGCGCCGTGTCGGCGCGCATGGAGCGGCTGTCGGTGGAGCAGCGCTACGAGGAGGCGTCGGTCGATCGCGACCGGCTGGCGGCCTTCGTCCGCACGGCGGCGCGCATGCAGCGCCTGAGCGCCATCACGCGCATCCCGCAGCTGGTGGCCGCCAGCCCGGCGTTCGGCGGCGGCTGGGACATCCACGTCATCCGGTACGGGCGGCTGGCGGCGGCCGGGGTCATGCCGAAGGGCGCCCATCCGACCCCTTTCGTCGCCTCCCTCACGGCCACGGCCGAGGCGGTCATCCCGGGCGCCGGCCCGATCCACGCGGCCAGCGCCGAGGAGACCGAATGCATCCTGCGCTGGCTGGAGTCGCCCGGGGTGCGGCTGGTGGAGGTGGAGGGCGAGTGGAGCCTGCCCGCCTGGGGCGCCGCCCGTCACAAGGCCCGCATCGACCTCGCGTACCGCCATCTTGATCAGCGCCGTAATCGGGAGGGGCGACCTTTGAGGTGAAACGATAGAGTTGATGCATGGTCACGGCTATCGTCCACATCAATGCAGAGGTAGACCGGATCCCGGAGGTCGCCCAGACGATCGCCGAGATCCAGGGGGTCAGCGAGGTCTACTCCATCACCGGCGAATACGACCTGCTGGCGATGGTGCGGGTGGCGGCGTACGAGGAGATCGCCGAGGTGGTCCCCGGGCGGATCAACAAGGTGGCCGGCGTGCTGCACACGGAGACGCACATCGCCTTCCGCGCCTACTCCAAGCACGACCTGGACGCCGCCTTCTCCATCGGCTTCCCCGAAGCCGACTGACCCCACACGGGCTGCCCCACACCGGCTGACCCACACCGGCCGACCCCACGCGGGCCGACCCCACGCGGGCCGACCTCCACGCGGGCTGACCTCATCGGCCGCGGCGGCCTGCCTGCCGATGCGCCCCCTCGGGGCCTTTCGGGCTGAGCGCCCGCGACCGGCGCGACTTCCGGCGCCCGACCGCGCCGTCTTCCGGCGAGCCCGCCTCTCGGCCGTACCTTCGGCCCGGGGTCCCCACCGCGTGCGAGCGCCCGTGACGACGCTCCCAGCCCCCGCCGAGCGCGCCCGCGCATCCCAGGCACGGCCCGCTCGCCAGACGCCGTGGTCCTGCGGCGCGCCCCTCAGGCGGTCACGTGCCCATGTCCCGCACGGCCCCCTCGCCGGGCGCCCAGGCCGCCTCTTCCACGGCAACGCCCTCTTCCCCAGCAAGGAGAACGGGATGAGACGGCGACGGGCCCGGACGAACGTGTCGTCCGGGCCCGCACCGTATGTGGCGAGAGGTGATGTCAGTGCGTGAGGCTGCGGTCCTCGTCGCCACCGGAGCCGATGGCGGCGTGCTCTTCCTCGTGCCCGTGTCCCTCGTCCAGCGGGATCTTCTCCCCGCCGTACGCCTTCGACATGCGAGCGCGCAGCTTGCCGAGCGGACCGCGCATGCCCTTCGGCGGGATGCCCGCGGTGTCCTCGGCCACCGGCAGCATCGCCACCGGCTCCTTGCCCCGCACGTGGGCCTCGATGTCGTCCGCCGGCGGCGTGTGGACCTCGATGAACTCACCGTGCGGCAGCCGCTTGATGACGCCCGACTCCACGCCGTGCGACACGACCGCGGCGTCGGAACGCTGCAGGCCGAGGCAGATGCGGTAGGTGATGATGTACGCCAGCGCCGGCGCGACGAAGATCAGCACCCGGCCGGCGTACGTCGTCACGTTGAGGCTGATGTGGAAGTTCGCCGAGATCTCGTCGTTGGCGCCCAGCAGCCACAGCACGCCGTAGAACGTGATGGCCGACATGCCGATCGAGGTGCGGTGCGGGTTGTTGCGCGGCCGGTCCGCGATGTGGTGCTCGCGGTGGTCGCCCGTCACCCAGCGTTCGAGGAACGGGTAGAGCGCCAGGCCCGTCATGACGATGCCCATCGGCACCAGCGCCGGGATGATCACGCTCAATGGCAGGGTGCCGGCATGGGAGGTGCCGAAGAGGTTGATCTCCCACGGCACCATGATGCGCAGCGCGCCTTCCAGGAAGCCCATGTAGAAGTCGGGCTGCGAACCCGCGGACACGTCGGCGGGCGTGTAGGGGCCGAACAGCCAGATCGGGTTGATCTGGGCGAACGTCGCCAGGCCCGCCACCGTGGCCAGCGTGAACAGGAAGTACGCCCCCGCCTTCGCCATGAAGGCCGGGTAGAACGGCGCGCCGACCACGTTGTGGTTGTTGCGCCCCTTGCCCGGCATCTGCGTGTGCTTCTGCACCCACATGAGCACCATGTGAGCCGAGATGAGCGCCAGCAGGATGCCCGGGATGAGCAGGATGTGCAGCGAGTAGAACCGGGCGACGACATCCTCACCCGGATATTCCCCGCCGAACAGGAAGAACGTGATGTACGTGCCGACCAGCGGCAGCGAGATCGCCACACCCTCGGTGATCCGCAGACCGGCGCCGGAGAGCAGGTCGTCGGGGAGGGAGTAGCCGGTCAGACCCTCGGCGAGCGCCAGCGTCAGCAGCAGCACGCCGATGATCCAGTTGAGCTCGCGCGGCTTGCGGTAGGCGCCCGTGAAGAACACCCGCAGCATGTGGACCATCATGCCGGCCACGAACATCAGGGCCGCCCAGTGGTGCATCTGCCGGATGAGCAGACCACCCCGGACGTCGAAGCTGATCTCCAGCGACGACGCGTAGGCCTCCGACATCATGACGCCCTTGAGCGGCGCGTACGAGCCGTCGTAGGCGACCTCCATCATGCTGGGCTTGAACCAGAACGTCAGGAACGTACCGGTCAGCAGCAGGATGACGAACGAGTAGAGCGCGATCTCACCCAGCAGGAACGACCAGTGGTCCGGGAAGATCTTGCGCAGGTTGCGCTTGAGGAAATTGGCCCCGCCCAGACGGTCGTCGAGGAATGTCGACGGCCCGGCGATGGCCTTGGGCACGGCGGTCAGATCGCTCATGCCTGGCCTCCCTTCTCCCTGGCCGCGCGCTCGGCGTCACCGCGTTCCCAGTAGCTCGGGCCGACCGGCACCTGGAAGTCGCCCTGGGCGATCAGGTAGCCCTCGGCGTCGACCGTGATCGGCAGCTGCGGCAGCGGCCTGGCGGCCGGACCGAAGATGACCTTCGCGCCGTCGGCCGCGTCGAACGTCGACTGGTGGCAGGGGCAGAGGATGTGGTGGGTGTTCTGCTCGTACAGGGCCGCGGGGCAGCCCACGTGCGTGCAGATCTTGGAGTACGCCACGATCCCGTCGTGCGTCCAGTTCTGCCGGACGCCGCTCTTGAGCTCCTCCGGGCGGAACTTGATCAGGATCAGCGTGGCCTTGGCGAGGGCGTTGAGGTCGTGCTGGTAGCCCTCGGGGACCACCGACAGGATGCCGCCGGGCGAGTTGAAGTCGGCGGCCCGGATGGGCTGGCCGGTGCCCTCGACGACGAGCCTGAGCGGCTTGCCCTCCTTGGTCTTCTCGCCCCAGACCGTGTGGCGCAGCAGCTTGTTGAACTTCGCGCCCGGCATCTTGCTGTTGTCGAGGTCGCGCAGCAGCACCACCGGCACGAGGCCGAGAGGCGCGGCGGCCAGCAGCAGCGTGCGGCGCATCAGCTTGCGCTTGACGAAGCCGCTCTCGTTGGCGCCCTGGACGAACGTGTCGGCGACCACCTCGCGGTCTTCCTCGGCGGAGGCCATCGGGTGGCGCTCCTGGACCAGGGAGTACTTCGGCATGATCATGCGTACCCAGATCACGATGCCGATCGCCAGTCCCAGGATCGCCACGGTCAGCGAGGTGCCCAGCGCGAAGTTGGACACTCCGGTCGCCTCGGGGCTGCCGACCTGGAAGACCACGTAGGAGATGATGAACGCGATCGCGGCCAGGAACGTGATCGTGAAGCAGAGCGCCACGATCTTCTCGGCCCTGCGGGCCTTGCTCTCGTCCGGCAGCGTGACGCCGGGGACGTCCTTCTCGACGTCCGGGGCCTCCGCGGTGCCGAGCATCGAGGTGCCCGGCGCGGGGGTGCCGATGACGCGCTTGGGTACGCGCTCATCGGGCTGCTCGATCTCGTGCTCGTTGTCTGTCATGACTTCTGTCGCTTCTTCGCGGTGATCCAGATGGCGGCGAGTGCGAGGACACTGAGGCCTGCGATCCACGCTACGAGACCTTCGGTCACCGGGCCAATGCGCCCGAGGCCGAAACCTCCCGGGTCCTTCTGCGCGCGGACCTGCGTGATGTAGGCGATCATGCTGCGCTTCTCTTCGGGCGTGATGGTCGAGTCGTTGAAGACCGGCATCGCCTGCGGGCCGGTGACCATCGCCTCGTAGATCTGGGTGGGGGTCGCCGAGTTGAGATTGGGGGCGTACTTGCCCTGCGTCAGGGCTCCACCGGCGCCGACCCAGTTGTGACACTGGATGCAGTTGGCGCGGAACAGCTCGCCGCCCTTGCCGGCGTCGCCGAGCTTGGGGTCGACCTGCTCCTGGCCCGGGACCTGCGGGCCGCCGCCGAGCGACTGCACGTAGGCGCCGATCTGCCTGATCTTCGTCTCGTCGACCCAGGGCGCCATCGGCTTGCGCGGCGCCTGCGGACCCGGGTTGGCGGCGGGCATGCGGCCGGTGCCCATCTGGAAGTCGACCGCGGCGGCGCCGACGCCGACGAGCGTGGGCGCCGTCTTGGTGCCCTCCGCGTTCATGCCGTGGCAGCTGGAGCAGTGCTTGACGAACAAGCTCCTGCCCTCGGCCACGTCATCGACCTTGCCTGCCGCCAGTGCCGCGTCGGCAGGCTTACCCGCCTGGACAAAGGCGGCGTATACCATCCCGACCAGCGCCAACGCCAAAATCAGGACGGCATATCTCGCGAGGGGATGCCGCCGCCAAGCGGTGATCCTAGTCACAGAGATCCCGTTCCTTAACGAATGATGTAGATGGTCGCGAAAAGACCAATCCAGACGACGTCTACGAAGTGCCAGTAGTAGGACACGACGATCGCGCTGGTGGCCTGCTCATGCGTGAAGCGCTTCGCGGCGTACGTGCGTCCCAGCATGAACAGGAACGCGAATAGGCCACCGGTCACGTGCAGGCCGTGGAAGCCCGTCGTCAGGTAGAACACCGAGGTGTAGGGGTTGGCGGACAAGGTCGCGCCCTCTGATGCCAGCTCGCCGTACTCGTACAGCTGCCCGGCCACGAAGACCGCGCCCATGAGGAAGCTGACGATGTACCAGAAGCGGAGCTTGCCGACCTGCCCCTTCTCCGCGGCCCACACGCCCAGCTGGCACGTCACACTCGACAGAACCAGGATGATCGTGTTGGCCGTCGCGAACGGGATGTTCAGGTGAGCGCCCTCGGCGGCCTCCAGGCCGACCTTGTGGAAGGCGGGGCCCCAATCGAAGCCGTTGCCCACGCTCACCGACCGGATGGTGAAGTACATCGCGAACAGCGCCGCGAAGAACATGAGCTCAGAGGACAGCCAGACGATCGTCCCGACACTGACCAGATTGGGTCTGCGGTACGACTGTGCTGTCGTCGTCGAAGTTATTGCGGATGCTGTCGCCACGGGCAGCATTATTGCGGCTTCGGTGGTCGGTCCCGCGCACGACCCCCCGGTTAGCAGGTACAAACCGGGAGGCAACCTGGGAGAATCGCCTCAAAACCCCCTGTCAGGCATGGTGGCCTGGGAATGCACACCGGGGCACCGGTACGATCCGAGGTGACCATACTGCTACAAGGGATAGCGAGCGCGACAGTGACCTCCACTGGGAGCACCGACGACACGATGAGGGTCCTCGTCTACAGCGACGACGCCGCCACCAGGGCCGAGGTGATCCAGGCCATCGGCAGGCGCCCCGCCGCCGACGTACCCCTCGTGGAGATCGTGGAATGCGCCACCGAGCCCAAGGTCCACCAGTGGCTGGGCTCGGGCGAGATCGACGTGGCCGTCCTCGACGGCGAGACGCAGCCCGCGGGCGGCATGGGCGTCTCCCGCCAGGCCAAGGACGAGGTCTACGACTGCCCGCCCATCTGCCTGATCATCGCCAGGCGCGACGACCGCTGGCTGGCCGACTGGTCCAAGGCCGACGCCGTGGTGCCGCAGCCGCTGGAGCCCATGGTCCTGGCCGACACCGTGGCCGACCTCATGCGCCGACGCTCCTCGACCCGACTCAACGCTAAGTAGGTGCCCATGGACTCCCGGACGACCTGGCCCACCCTGCTGTCCGCTCTCCTGTCCGGAGAGCACCTCACCTCCGACGAGTCGGCCTGGGCGATGCGGGAGATCATGTCCGGCGCCGCGACGCCGTCCCAGATCGCCGGCTTCGTGGTGGCGTTGCGCGCCAAGGGCGAGACGGTGGCCGAGGTCGTGGGCCTGGCCCGCACCATGCTGGACCTGGCCACGCCGCTGAGCGTGGAGGGGCCCGTGGTCGACGTGGTCGGCACGGGAGGCGACCGCGCCCACACGGTCAACGTCTCGACGATGGCCGCCATCGTGGCCGCCGCCGCGGGCGCCCGGGTCGTCAAGCACGGCAACCGCGCCGCCTCGTCCTCGTGCGGCGCCGCCGACGTCCTGGAGCACCTGGGCATCCGGCTCGACCTCACGCCGGAGCAGACGGCGCGGGTGGCCGAGCAGGCGGGCATCGCCTTCTGCTTCGCCCCGGTCTACCACCCCGCGCTGCGCTTCGCCGGGCCGACGCGCAAGGAGATCGGCGTACCCACGATCTTCAACTTCCTCGGCCCGCTCACCAACCCGGCCCGCCCGGCCGCCCAGGCCATCGGCGTCTTCGACGCCAAGATGCTGCCCGTGCTGGCGGGCGTCTTCGCCGAGCGCGGCGTCAGCGCGCTGGTCTTCCGCGGCGACGACGGGCTCGACGAGCTGACCATCGCGGACACCTCGACCGTCTGGGTGGTCAAGGAGGGCACGGCCACGCAGACGACCTTCGACCCGTCCGTGCTCGGCATCCCGCGCGCCGACGTGGGCGCGCTGCGGGGCGGGGACGTGGCCTTCAACGCCCAGGCCGTGCACGACCTGCTGCAGGGGAAGACGGGGCCGGTGCGCGACGCCGTCCTGCTCAACGCCGCCGCGGCCCTGGTGGCCCTCAACGGGCCGGGCGACGACCTCGACGCCGCCATGACCGACGGCTACGCCCGCGCGGTCCAGGCCGTCGACTCCGGCGCGGCCGCCGCCACCCTCGACCGCTGGATCGAGGTCAGCGCCACCGTCAACGGCGCCTGACCGCCCATTTCGAGGCGCGCCCCGGCTGAGGGGCGCGCCTCCCACTCCGAGCGCTTCCCCTCGTCCGTGGGCGGACCTCCGAGCGCCTCTTCTCGGCCGGGGGCGCGCCTCCTCCGAGCGCTTCCGCTCGTCGGGGGGCGCGCTCCCTCCGGCAGTACGCCTTCCGTCCGCTCGCCTCTGAGGCGCGCACGCCGCCGCAGCGCCGGGGCCGGCACGACGGCGCGCCGCCGGGGCCCGACGACGGCGCGGGGAGCGGACCGGAGCAGTGGCCGGCCAGTAGCTTCACCCTCGCCGGCTCCTCCGCTGACGGCCGCTCCCGTCCCTCAGCGTCCCGCAGACGGCCTGGCCCTTCCCATCCCCCGGGGACGTACCACTTGGACGACGTCGCGGCGCTCAGGCGCGCACAGCGGCGCGGAGAGCGGGCCGGAACGGCGGGCGCCCCTCCCCGGTGCGGCGTCGGCTCGCGTCGGCCCAGGTCGCGCAGGGCGCCGGACCCCGTCCTTGCGAGCGCGCGCGGAGGCACCGCC
>NZ_JBSFTC010000337.1:0-11240 GCF_053590415.1 Nonomuraea sp. NPDC003201 | reverse complement strand
GCGGCGGTGACCAGCGCCGTGGCGGCCACCGCCGCCGCCAGAACTCGCTTCATGCGCATCCTTAGAGAGGAGAAAGCCTCCTCCCACCCAGCGGGCGGAAGGAGGCGGAGAGGGCTGCTCAGTTGGCGAGCGAGTTCAGGGAGTTGTTCGGGATCTCCTGCGGAACGTCGCTGTCCTCACCGAGGTCGTCCACGTCGACCCACAGGTCCTTGGCCGGAGCCTTGATCTTGACCTTGGAGCCCCACCCGAGGTAGCGGGTCTCGGTCTCGGAGCGGGTCTTGCCCAGGACGCCGAAGTCCAGGCTCCAGCCCGAGGTGAGCGTGGTGACCAGGCCCTTGGAGTTGACCTTCAGCGCGTAGTCAATCTTGATCTTGCCGATCGTGCCGGACAGCTTCTGACCGTAGGCCTTGGCCAGTTCGCTGTACGTGAGGGCGCCCTTGTACGTGCCGCCCTTGAAGCTCTTGGCACGCGACACCAGCGTCTTCAGCACCTTCGGCTCGAAGATGTCGAGGATCTGGTTGTAGGTGCCGCCGGTCGCCTCGCCACCGCCGTAGCGAACCCACTTCTTGCCCTCGGGCAGGTCCTCGGTGAACAGCCCGCCCTGAACGTAGCTGTAGCCGCCGACCGTGATGATGCGCGGCGGGGCGAGCGCGGCCGCAAGGCTCTTGTCCTTGCTGGGCCTGCGGGTCCGGACATCGCTCGCGACGATTCCGGACTTGCTGAACTCGAAAGAGCCGAGCGTCGTGCTGACCCCGACGCTCTTGCCGTCCACGGACATCCGGGTCTTCTCGGAGATCCGTACACCGTGCCCCGCGACGAACTGCTTCTTGAGCGCCTTCACCGGGTCCACCGGCGCGGCCTGCGCGGCAGGTGTGGCGGTAACGAGCGCTGCGGCCGTGGTTAACGCCAAGCCCGCGAGAATTCGCTTCATACGATTTCCCCGTTCGATTCAAAAGGAGAGGGAGCAGAAGCCTGCCAATAGAAGATCACGACCCTATATCGACAGCCCGGGCACGCGATGCCAAAACGGTGCATTTTTCGTGCAGGGTCCGTCCTGGAGAAGTGAGATGACCGTCACAGAGCGGAAGAACCATGCCCCCATGACCTGGGCAGGTCAAGCTTCGGGCTAGGCTTTACCGGCGGAAACGCCCGGCACGCACGGGGTTGCCCGGGCCGTCGAACATCAGTCGGAAAAGCAGGGCGCGAACCCGACAGAGGGTGAGCGACCAAACGGAAGAGGACGGACCCTCGTGGACCTGTTCGAACATCAGGCGAAGGAACTCTTCGCCGACTACGGCATCCCGGTGCCACGCGGCATCGTCGCACACAACGTGGAGGAGGCGCGGTCGGCCGCCGAGGAGCTGACCGGCCGCGTTGTCGTCAAGGCCCAGGTCAAGACCGGTGGCCGAGGCAAAGCCGGAGGCGTCAAGGTGGCCGACGACGCGGCCGACGCCGTGACGAAGGCCGAAGCCATCCTCGGCATGGACATCAAGGGCCACACGGTCCACAAGGTCCTCGTCGAGGAGGCCAGCGCGATCGCGGAGGAGTACTACTTCTCCTTCCTGCTCGACCGCGCGAACCGTACCTTCCTCGCCATCTGCTCCGCCGCGGGCGGTATGGACATCGAAGAGGTCGCGCACACCGCGCCCGAGAAGGTCGCCAAGGTGCCGGTCTCGGCGCTGACCGGCATCGACCGCGCGAAGGCCCGCGAGATCGCGGTGGCCGGCGGCCTGCCGGAGAAGGCGCTCGACGGCGCCGCCGACCTCATCGAGAAGCTCTGGTGCTGCTTCGTCGACGAGGACGCCACGCTCGTCGAGGTCAACCCCATGATCCTGTCGGCCGACGGCCAGGTAAAGGCCCTCGACGGCAAGGTCACGCTCGACGACAACGCCGGCTTCCGCCAGACCGACCACGAGGCGCTCGCCGACAAGGCCGCCGAGGACCCGCTCGAGGCCAAGGCCAAGGAGAAGGACCTCAACTACGTCAAGCTCGACGGCGACGTCGGCATCATCGGCAACGGCGCGGGCCTGGTCATGTCCACGCTCGACGTGGTGGCCTACGCGGGCGAGCAGTTCCCCGGCAAGCCGTCCCCCGCGAACTTCCTCGACATCGGCGGCGGCGCCTCGGCCGAGGTCATGGCCGCGGGCCTGGAGATCATCCTCTCCGACCCGAGCGTCAAGTCGATCTTCGTGAACGTCTTCGGCGGCATCACCGCCTGCGACGCCGTCGCCAACGGCATCGTCTCGGCGTTCAAGCTGCTGGAGAGCCGCGGCGAGGCCGTGACCCACCCGCTCGTGGTCCGCCTCGACGGCAACAACGCCCAGCTCGGGCGGCAGATCCTGGCCGACGCCGCGCTCCCGCGGGTCGAGCTGGTAGACACGATGGACGACGCGGCCAAGCGTGCCGCCGAGCTCGCTGCGGTAGGTGCGTGACCCATGGCCATCTGGTTGACTGAGAACAGCAAGATCATCGTTCAGGGCATGACCGGTGGCGAGGGCACCAAGCACACCCGCCGCATGCTCGCCTCCGGCGCCCGCGTCGTCGGCGGCGTGAACGCCCGCAAGGCCGGCATCACGCACGAGGGCCTGCCGGTGTTCGGGACGGTCAAGGACGCCATGGAGAAGACCGGCGCCGACGTGTCGGTCGTGTTCGTGCCGCCGGCGTTCACCAAGGACGCGGTCATCGAGGCCATCGACGCCGAGATCCCGCTGTGCGTGGTGATCACCGAGGGCGTCCCGGTCCACGACAGCACCGCGTTCTGGGCGTACGCCGTCTCCAAGGGCAACAAGACCCGCATCATCGGCCCCAACTGCCCCGGCATCGCCTCCCCCGGTGCCTCCAACGCGGGCATCATCCCGGCCGACATCACCACCGCGGGCCGCATCGGCCTGGTCTCGAAGTCGGGCACGCTGACGTACCAGCTGATGTACGAGCTGCGTGACTTCGGCTTCTCGACCGCTGTGGGCATCGGTGGCGACCCCGTCATCGGCACGACCCACATCGACGCGCTCCAGGCGTTCCAGGAGGACCCGGGCACCGACGCGATCGTCATGATCGGCGAGATCGGCGGTGACGCCGAGGAGCGGGCGGCCGCCTACATCGAGCAGCACGTCACCAAGCCGGTCGTGGCCTACGTCGCGGGCTTCACCGCCCCCGAGGGCAAGACCATGGGCCACGCCGGCGCCATCGTGTCGGGCTCCGCGGGCACCGCCCAGGCCAAGAAGGAGGCCCTGGAGAAGGTCGGCGTCCGCGTCGGCAAGACCCCCTCCGAGACCGCCCGCCTCATGCGCGAGATCATGCAGGCGCGCTGATCAACGGGTTTCCGTTTTCCGAAAGCCCCGTGCGGTCCTCACCGCACGGGGCTTTCCCCTCCCCATCTTTTACGCTTACGGCGGGCGACCCACCCGCCGCACGTGGCCGGCCCCTGTCCAGGGAGACGGTCACGAGGTGCGCGGGGCCGGCCGCCGTTACGCCGCCCCGTGGGCCGTTTCCGTGGCCGGTCCGGGGCTCGGGGGACAAATCGGGTGTAGTTCGACGTCACAAAGTGGGTGGACGGCGGCGCGTCAACCAAGCGCCGGTCGGGAAACCTTGAGAAAATCGCCTACTGTGACGGCGATTCTCGACCAGTTGCGTGCTGCCCCCCGGTCGATGCTGGGCAAGCTCCCCGGGAGCTCGGGCGACGACGACGAGACGAGGCGGCCGCTACCCGTTTCCGGGATGCTGGCCGCCGCCGCCACGCTGGGCGTCGGGCTGGCCGCGCTCACCACGCTCACCCTCGTCGGCTGGATCGCCGCGCCGCGCGGCACGCTGGGCACGGGGCTGCCGGGGGTGTTCCGCACGGCGGCGCAGCTCTGGCTGGCCGCGCACCACGCCGGGTTCGCGATCCAGGGCGGGCGGGTCGGGCTGCTGCCGCTGGGGCTGATCATGCTGCCCGCCGTGCTCCTCTACCGCGCCGGGCGGTGGATGGCCCGCGACGCCGACCTGCGGCTGCGGCTGCCTGCCCGGCTGCCGAAGAACAGCCCCAAGGAGCAGGCCGGGGCCCGTCGCCGCGCCCAGCTCGCCGTGGTCGTCCAGGCGGGGGTGTCGCTGGCGGCGCCGTACGCGCTGCTCGCGGGGTTGATCGCGCTCGCGGCGAGCAACGAGATCACGCAGCCGTTCATCGGTGAGGCCCTGCTCAGCCACTTCGTGCTGGCGTTCCTGGCGGGGTCGCTGGCCACGGCGCGGATGATCGGGCCCTGGCGGGTGATGCTGCGGCTGCTGCCCGAGCGGGTGCGCGCGCTCACCGTCGGCACGGCGGTCGCCACGGCGTTGCTGCTCGTGGCCGGGCTCGCGCTGGTGCTGGTCGCCATCGTGCTGAACTTCGGGCAGGTCAAGGAGCTGTCCGACGTGCTCTCGCCGGGGCTCGTCGGCGGCGTGCTGCTGTTGCTGCTGCAGCTCCTCTACCTGCTGAACGCCGTCGTCTGGGCCTCCTCTTATATCGCCGGGCCCGGGTTCGCGATCGGCGCCGAGACCCTGGTCGCGCCCACGGGGGTGCAGCTCGGCACGGTGCCGAGCCTGCCGCTGCTGGGGGCGTTGCCGGAGAGCGGGCCCGTGCCGGGGTGGATGATGGCGGTGGTCGCGGTGCCGTTCGCGGCGGGGGCCGTCGCGGGGGTCATGGTGGCCCGGATCTCGCCGTCGCCCTCCTACGAGGCGGCGCCGCTGTGGGGGTTCCTCAGCGGGGTCGTCACCGGGCTCGTGGCGGGACTGCTGGCGGCACTGTCCGGCGGGCCCATCGGCGGCGGGCGGCTGGCCACGATCGGGCCCTCGCCCTGGGAGGTGGCGCTCTCCGTCGCGGTGGAGGTCGGCGTGGCCGCGGGCATCTCCGCCGGCGTGGCCAACCTGCTGCTGCTCAACAAGCGCGCCCGCACGCCGCTCGACAAGGCGGCCGCCCCCGTACGCAAGGCCGGGGCCGCCATCGCCAAGGCGGCGAGCAAGGTCGGCCTGGCCGAGTCGGACCCACGCCCGCTGCCCGGCCACTGGATGGACGCCACCGAGGCCGACACTCAGGAGATCCCGGTCATCCGGGACGACTGGCAGGACGAGCACGCTTCAGCCGAGGCCGAGACACTGGCCCAGGCCCGCCCGCGCCTGCCGCAGCCCGACCGCCCGCCCCGCAAGGACATCGTGGACGAGTCGGACGACCGCGGCGGCCACGTCATCTACCTCGACCCGTACGCCTGGGACCGCGACTGACCCGCGTCCGGCTCAGGGCTGCACGGTGCCGAGCAACTGCAGCACGTCGGCGGGCAGCTTGCGCTGGGCCGCGTCCCTGAACTGCGTGAAGCACTCACCCTGCGCCGAAACGGTCCCCGCGCCCTTCATGCACTCCTGGTAGGCCGAGTATTCGTCCATCAGGTACAGCTGCATCCCCGTGGCCATGGCCGACAGCGCCAGCGCGATCGAGGAGATCGTGATGCCGCCGACGGCGATGCCTGTGGACCGGCCCGCGGACTTCAGCAGCGGCAGCGCCCGGATCCCCGCCACGAGCGCGAACAGCGCCATGACCAGGCCCGCGAGCGGCAACATGAACGTCATGGCCAGCGCTGCGATGGACAACCAGATCGCTCGGCGACCCGCCGAATCGGCGGGCTGCTGGCCTGCCGGTGCCTGCACCGGTGTCGACACCTGACCTCCTCTGCGTCGCCGGACGAGGAACCGATATTCTGACACCCCCACCCTGTTTCCTTATTGGAGTGTGCGTGTCTAAGGCTGGGCGGCTCGTCGTCCTCGTTTCCGGCTCTGGAACCAACCTACAGGCCCTGCTGGACGCTTCCGCCGACCCGTCGTACGGGGTTCGGGTGGTCGCGGTCGGCGCGGACAGGGATGGGATCGAAGGGCTGGCCAGGGCAACGAGGGCACAAGTCCCAACTTTTGTTGAAAAATTGGGCGATTATGCGACGCGGGCGGAATGGGATTCCGCCATCGCGGCCAGAATCGCCGCGTACGAGCCTGACCTGGTGGTGTCGGCGGGTTTCATGAAAATTCTGGGGCCACCGACCCTCGACGCCTTTCCCGTGCTGAACACGCACCCGGCACTGCTGCCGTCGTTCCCCGGCGCGCACGGCGTGCGGGACGCGCTCGTCCACGGGGTCAAGGTGACCGGCTGCACGGTGATGCTGGCCGACTCCGGCGTCGACACCGGTCCGATCGTCGCCCAGGAGGCGGTGTCCGTGCTCCCGGACGACGACGAGGCGGTCCTGCACGAGCGCATCAAGACCGTCGAGCGGCGCCTGCTCGTCGAGATCGTCGGCCGGATGGCTCGCGAGGGCTGGACGGTCAGCGGACGCCAGGTCCGCATCGGCAACCTAACAGGAGGGGAATCCACGTGACACGCATCGCCATCCGGCGCGCGCTGATCGCTGTTTACGACAAGTCCGGGCTCGAGGAGCTGGCCAGAGCCCTCGACGGCGCCGGGGTGGAGATCGTCTCGACCGGTGGCACGGCCGCCGCGATCTCGTCGTTCGGGATCCCGGTGACCAAGGTCGAGCAGCTCACCGGGTTCCCGGAGTGCCTGGACGGGCGGGTCAAGACGCTGCACCCGCGCGTGCACGCCGGCCTGCTGGCCGACGTCACCAAGCCGCACCACGTGTCCCAGCTGGAGGAGCTGGAGATCGACCCGTTCCAGCTGGTCGTGGTCAACCTCTACCCGTTCCAGGAGACGGTGGCCTCCGGCGCGTCCGACGAGGAGTGCGTCGAGCAGATCGACATCGGCGGGCCCGCCATGATCCGCGGCGCCGCCAAGAACCACAACACCTGCGCCGTCGTGGTCGACCCCGGGTTCTACGGTGACGTGCTCAACGCGCTGACCGAGGGCGGCTTCACGCTGGCCGAGCGCAGGGGGCTGGCGGGCATCGCGTACGCGCACACGGCCTCGTACGACGTGGCGGTGGCCAACTGGTTCGCGCGGACGTACGGGGAGGATCGGTTCCCGGCCTTCACGGGGGCGACGTACGAGCGCAAGGCCACGCTGCGCTACGGCGAGAACCCGCACCAGAGCGCCGCCCTCTACACGGCCGGCACGAGCGGGCTGGCCAACGCCGAGCAGCTGCACGGCAAGGAGATGTCGTACAACAACTACCTCGACTCCGACGCCGCCTGGCGGGCCGCCTGGGACTTCAGCGAGCCGTGCGTGGCCATCATCAAGCACCAGAACCCGTGCGGCATCGCCATCGGCGCCGACGTGGCCGAGGCGCACCGCAAGGCGCACGCGTGCGACCCCGTCTCGGCGTACGGCGGCGTGATCGCCGTCAACCGCGAGGTCACGGCCGAGCTGGCCGGGCAGATCGCCGACATCTTCACCGAGGTCGTCATTGCGCCGTCCTACGCGGCGGAGGCGCTGGAGGTCCTGCGGGCCAAGAAGAACCTGCGCCTGCTGGAATGCCCGGAGGGGCCGTCGCGGCAGGTGGAGCTCCGCGAGATCGACGGCGGCGTCCTGGCGCAGTCCGTGGACAAGGTGGACGCGCCCGGCGACTCGGCCGCGCAGTGGGAGCTCAAGACCGGCACCCCGGCCTCGCCCGAGCAGCTGGCGGACCTGGAGTTCGCCTGGCGCGCCTGCCGCTCGGTGAAGTCCAACGCCATCCTGCTGGCCAGCGACGGGGCGACGGTGGGCGTGGGCATGGGCCAGGTCAACCGGGTCGACTCGTGCCGCCTGGCGGTCTCCAGGGCGGGCGAGCGCGCGGAGGGTGCGGTCGCGGCCTCGGACGCGTACTTCCCGTTCCCGGACGGGGCACAGGTGCTGATCGACGCGGGTGTCCGGTTCATCGTGGAGCCCGGCGGCTCAATCCGGGACGAACTAGTCATCGAGGCCGCCGAAAAGGCCGGCATCACCCTCTACTTCACCGGCACCCGCCACTTCTTCCACTAACCCACCCCCAGCGACCCGCACCTTCGCCACTTCCAGGGCCAGAGCCCCTCTGGCCCTCCCCACACCCCGGTGGCCGTGCACGGCCACCACAACCCCCGGCCCCGACCAACGCGCACGCCCACCTCCGGCAACCCGAACCGCCACACCGCCCAAGGCACCTTTGCCACGCACGATGGGCCACCGCGCCCTCAGCCCCCAACCGGCGGAAGCCGTCGTTTTCGCTCGGGGCTTTGGTGGGGTGCAGCGGGACGTGCCGTTTCGCTCGTGGGACGTCCATTGGGCACGACAGCAGACCGTCGTTTCGCTCGGGGGTCCGTTGGGCGCGTCGGAGGACCACCGTGCCGTCTGGGGCGTTGGTCGGGGGCTGTCGTGCCGCCTGTGGGTTCGTCGGGTGCGGCAGGGAAGAGGCCGTGTCGCTCGGGGTGCGTTCGCTGAGTGAGGCGGGGGCCGCTGTTTCGCTCAGGGGCGCTTGCCGTGCATACCAGCGGGCCACGGGGTGTGAGGACGCTTGTCGTGCAATGCGCGGGGCTGTGCTGCGCTGCCGCATGCGGTAGGGGAGCACCGCGTTGCTCAGGACGTGGTAATCGCTGTGTCGCTTCGGTGGGGATCGCAGTGCCACTCAGGGCGGGACGATCGGCATGTGAGGGGCGCCTGATTTGGTCGCCGCGTACGAGCCGGTGTCCCGGCGCTCATTGCGTGATGATCGTCCGATGGCGTCTCAATAGTCCGCTAAAGAGTGGCATAGACGATCATGTTGTCGTTTGGCCGTTTTATGGGCGAGCACACGCCGGCTGCGGTTACCCTGAGTGCCCACCCCTAGCTCGCCCGATCCCCCGGAGCCCCTCTTGCTCGAGTTGATCCTGCAGGTCTTCGTCACCATGAACGGCATCGCCACCAGCCCCTTCGTTCTCCTGGTGCTCGCCCTGATCGGGGCCTACCTCGGCAGCCGCGTGGTGGAGATCATCCCGATCACCCGCCGGATCATCGAACGCCGCGAAGCCCAGGCAGTCGAACGCGAGTAACCCACCGCTCCACCCCCACGGGCTGAACACGGTCGGCGCTCCGACGCTGCTTCCCCGGATGGCCCCCGCCCCGGAGAGCGAGCTTCGCTGGAGCCGAGGTCGATGCCCCCAAGGCGTCCTTCATCCAGCGCGGCTCGCTCACCAGAACCAGCGCCTCCTGCCGGTACGCCATCGGTCGATCGCGTACCGGCAGGAGGCGTTCAAAAGCCGCCTAACGGTCCATAGACGCCAAACGGGCTGCTCCCGCCAGGGCTGCGTCCACGCCAAGGGTGCTCTGATGGACCTGCACCGCCCGGACGAACGCCAGCCCGGCCACGTCATCGAGGATGCGCTCCAGCGGATCGAACAGCACCTTCCCGGCCGCCGACACGCCACCCCCGATGACCACCGTGGTGATCTCGACCGCGGCCGCCGTGGAGGCGATCATTCCGGCCAGCGCCCGCGCGCCGCGTTCGAACGCCGCCACCGCGACCGGATCGCCCGCGGCCGCGTCCCTGGCGAGCGCTCGGGCGTCCGCCTTCTCCTCCGATCCATCGAGGGCAGGGGACCAGCCGTTGTCCAAGGCCCAGCGGGCGAGGTTGGGTCCGCTGGCGTAGCGCTCGACGCAGCCCCGGCCGCCGCACTCGCACCGCTCGCCGTTGGGGTCGATGGACATGTGGCCGACATGTCCGGCATTTCCGGTTAGTCCCAGGAGTGGCATGCCGTCGATCACCAGTCCGCCGCCGATCCCGGTGGACACGACGATGCCGAGCAGGGACGTACTGGCGCGTCCCGCTCCCAGCCAGTGCTCGCCGAGCGCGAAGCACTGCGCGTCGCCGGCGAGCACGGTGGGCAGCCCTGTCAGCTTCCGCACCTCCTCGCGCAAGGGGAATCCGCGCCAGCTGGGCATGTTCACCGGGCTCACCGTTCCGGCGGTCAGGTCCAGCGGTCCGGCGCATCCGATCCCGACGGCTTCCGGCGGCGGGCCGCCCTCGGTCACTTCCGTGATGAGGGCCGCCAGGGCGGACATGACGTCCGTACGCGGCGTGGGCCGCGTGCCGGAACGCAACACGGAACCTTCCTCGTCCACCAGTGCGGCGGCGAGCTTGGTCCCTCCGATGTCGATGGCAAGTACGTAGTTCATCAATGTTTGTGGTGGTTGTCGGGCTGGCGGGGATCGCCAGGGTGTTCGAGTCCGGGCACGAGTTCGACCTTCTTGGCGCGCGTGTTGCTGGCGCCCGCAACACTAAGCCCTTCCAAGATCAATGACAACGATGTCAACGATTGCCTGTGGATAACTGGGGCCGGCTGCCTGGAGTCTGTGGATAACTTGTGGATATCGCGCCCCCGGCCCCAGGCCGACCGTGCTGTCGGGGCAAGGGCGGGTGGCTGCTGTTGGGAGTGGCGTGTTGAGGGCGTGAGGGGACGTGGAAGGATTGCCGCATGAGCGCAGTGAAACTCGACGGCAAGGCGACCGCCGCCAAGATAAAGGCAGACCTCACGACCCGAGTGGCCGCGCTCAAGGAACGCGGCATCACGCCCGGCCTGGGCACCGTTCTCGTGGGTGACGACCCCGGCAGCCAGATCTACGTCGCGGGCAAGCACCGCGACTGCGCCGAGGTGGGCATCGCCTCCATCCGCGTCGACCTCCCGGCGACCGCCACCCAGGCCCAGGTCGAGGCGGCCATCGACGAGCTCAACGCCTCACCCGAGTGCACCGGCTACATCGTCCAGCTCCCCCTCCCCAAGCACCTCGACGCGATGGCCCTGCTCGAGCGCATGGACCCGGCCAAGGACGCCGACGGCCTCCACCCGATCAACCTGGGCCGCCTCGTCCACATGGTCGACGCCCCGCTCCCGTGCACCCCGTACGGCATCGTGCTGCTCCTGCAGGAGTACGGCGTGCCGATCAAGGGCGCCGAGGTGGCCGTGGTCGGGCGCGGCATCACGGTGGGCCGTTCGCTCGGCCTCCTGCTCACCCGCCGCAGCGAGAACGCCACCGTGACCCTCTGCCACACCGGCACCCAGGACCTGGCCGGACACGTTCGCCGGGCGGACATCGTGGTGGCGGCGGCGGGCGTACCCGGCCTGATCACCCGTGACATGGTCAAGCCCGGCGCGGCCGTCCTCGACGTGGGGGTCTCCCGCGTCAACGGCAAGATCGCCGGTGACGTGGCGCTCGACGTGGCGGAGGTCGCGGGGTTCCTGACGCCCAACCCGGGCGGCGTCGGGCCCATGACCCGCGCCCTCCGCCACGTCGAGCGCCACGTCACCGGCGATCTTGCCGTTGACGCGGGAGACCCCCACGTCGAGGACGGCCGCGCCGGGCTTGACCA
>NZ_JBSFTC010000336.1:0-11301 GCF_053590415.1 Nonomuraea sp. NPDC003201 | reverse complement strand
GGCCTCCAGGCCGCACGCCCGGACGGCGGGCGGGCGGAGGGCCGGGGGTACGGCGGCGCGCCGCGCCGCCGCTTGATACCTATGAGATCAATTCGGCAAGCGTTTCCAACGCCAGTGCCCACGGGTAGCTGTCCATGTGCTCCCCGCCGGTGCTGGGCGGGTGTGGCTCGAACTGTGCTGGTCCGAGCAGGACACGCACGCCTTCTGCTCTGAGCTGGTCGACGCTGCGCTGAAGGGGGGCCCGTAAGGCGAGGGCATTGTTGACGAACGGCAGGATGACGACCGGGATACCGAGTCCGGGGGCTTCGGAGAGCAGGCCGAGCGCGTAGGTGTCGGCGATGCCCTGGGCGAATTTGTTGATCGTGTTGTATGTCGCTGGGGCGACGATGATGGCGTCGGCTCGGGGTGATTTCGGCTCGTCCGGCTTGCGGTATTGGCTGCGGACGGGGTAGCCAGTCTGCTTCTCCAGCGCGGGGATGTCGATGAAGTTGAGAGCTGGCGGGGTGGCGATGATCTGGACGGTCCAGTCTTGCTCTTGGGCGAGGGTGACGAGGCGACCGACGTGGGGGGCGGGTCCTGCGGCGCAGACGATGATGTAGAGGACCTTGCCGGGTTGGGTCACGCGATGACTCCCAGGGTGGCCGCGTACTCGCGGGCTTCGCGGCGGACGCTGATCGGGGCGGTTGCCAGGATGTCACGTACCAGCCGGAGGGCCGCGGGGCGGCCGGTGATTTCCTCGGGGGCGATCTCGCCTGCGGCGCGCAGGATGTGCAGGGCCTTGTCGTGCTGGTTCCACATGAGGAACGCGCGGGAGGTGTCGAGTAGCAGCGTGGCCTTGCGTTCGTTGATCGGCAGCTTGTCCAGCTCGACCTGGCGGGCGTAGTCGATGGCGGTGCCAGCGTCTCCCAGGCGAAGAGCGATGTTGGCTCGGTGGCACAGGACGTTGTTCGGGCCGAATGCGGTCCACATGTGGTTGGCGTCGTGGCCGAGTCGTGTGCCTGCTTCGGCGGCTTCGTCGAGGAGTTCGACGGTGTTGTGCCGGTCGCCGGTGTTGGAGGCGGCGACTGCTCCGCGGAGCAGCAGGGATCCGTAGATCGACAGGTCGTCGGGGGACGGGATGGTGAGGTCGGCGTCCATGCGTTGGGCTGCGCTGCGTGCGGCGTCGGTGGCGGCGCGGTGGTGGCCGCCGTCCATCAGGGCGTGGGTGATGATGCGGGAGCTTGAGCCGATCATGAGGGGGCTCTGGCTGGCGTGTGCAGCTTGAACGCTGCGGTCTGCGGCGAGCCAGGCGAGCCCCTTGTCCTCCTGCTTGAGCAGGATGGAGGCGGTCACGTGGTACGCCTCGGCGCACAGCATGTGAGCTCGTAGCCGGTCGTCGCCGTTCAGCGTGGTGCTGGCGGCGCGGAGTTTGCTGAGCAGGGCCGGCAGTTTGGCGGTCACCTGGGCGTATCGGCACGCCTGGTAGCTGCGCTTGGCAGTGCTTACTGCGGTGGCGAGTGCGTCGAGGTCGATCGGTCCGTCTGTGGGCGTGGAGTAATCGACGAGTGCGGCGGCGAGATTTTCGATATTGAGGCCGGTGTCCTGGGTGGGTCCGGGCTGTCCGATTACTGAGCTGAACAGGGCGGCCCCGGTGAGGCCGACGAATTCGCGGCGTCGCACGTTCTCGTCCTCTCCTCTTTCGACGAGATTCACAGCGCGTGGTGCATTTGCAAGGGTATCAACCGCTTTGGGGGAATCCACGTGCGTGCGGGTGCGCTTGGTGGGCGCGAAGCCCAGGTCTTCCGGGTCCTGGTGGGTGACCTCAGTCAAGGCCAGTCGGTAGGGCTCGCGCGGCCATGTGACCTCCCCTGCCTCCCAGCGGCGTATGCGCTCCTCGTCGCAGGCGAGGTTGTACTTGATCCCGCTCTTGGTGAGGTTGACCATTTTCGCCATTTCGGCGCGGGACAAATCGGCCTGCTGCCGCCAGTTCCGAAGTAGCACATTGGGTGTTGCCTCGGGCATACCTGGCCTGCTTTCCGATGGTGGATCGAAAAGGGGTTAAGAGGGGGGCCTGTTAGCGGGTCCCCTGATTCTGATTTGCCGGTGGACTTGCCATCAATCAACCACGGTACGTCAAGCGGACTTCCGCCACAGGGAGTACCGAACGACTCGCGAGGAGATGGCGACGGTGACCCGGCCAGACGAGAACAGCGAGGCAAGGCTCTGCCCTGCGTGTCGGGGGCGCGGTTACAAGCTGAAGGGCTCACGCCGCGATCTCCTGATCGGCAACGACGGGGAGGAGCCCGAACGGATTGGGGAGCGGGAGTGTCTCGACTGCCTCGGAAGAGGCCGGGCCGAAAGGAGCGGGAGATGAAGCCGATCGCGGCCGAACTGGCGGCAGATGTCATGCGATGGGACGCGGAGCGCAAACTCATCCGGCTGCGTGATGAGCTCACCGCCCTCGGTGTGAATGCGGAACTGCGCGACAACAACAGCGCACTGATGGTTGCCCAGCCCCATCCAGGGTTGCCGGTGTCGGTGTTCGTCGGGCGCGGCGGCGCCTACTACTCCTGGCAGGACGCGAGCAAGCGGCACCCGGCCAACGATCCGCAAGGCGCGGCCTCGGTCCTGGCCGAGTACATCAAGCGTTGCTGAGACAGGCGCGGCGAGGCGGTGACAGCGTGCTGGCCGGCGGGGCTGGGTGCGCTTTCCTTGGCTCGTCGCGTCTCATCGTTCACACAGGCCGGGGTAGCGTCAGCAACCCGCGTGGACAGACAGCCCGCACCGGGATACGCTCAAACTTGGTAAAACAACCTGTCGGGTGTTGGACGGTCAAAATGTCGCTAGAGTCCGTACCGCCGAAGTATGCACAGCTTGTGCAGGCCCTTCAACGGCGTATCGAGGCGGGAACCTACCCACCCGGCTCCCTCCTCCCCAGCGAACACCAGCTCATCCAAGAGTTCAGCGTCTCCCGCCCTACCGTCGTGGCGGCGCTGCGGGTGCTTCGCGAGCAGGGCTGGATCGAGTCTCAGCAGGGCAAGGGCCGGTTCGTACGCGGCCGTCCCGCGATGGCCACGGTGGAGCCCAACCGTCCAGGCCAGGCGTACCTGACCAACCCGGAGACCAACGCTCCCGGCGAACTGGTCGAGGCCGGTGCCGTCGCGCTGCCCAATCGGATGGCGGCGTTGCTGGACGCACAGCCAAAGAGCAAGGCGTTCCTGCGCCGACGCCTGATCGTCCGCGATGGCGAGCCCAGCGAGCTGGTCTCACTGTGGTTGCCTCTGGAGCTGTCGGAAGGTACCGACCTGACGAGCGGTGAGCCATTGCCGCAGGGCATCCGTGAGCATCTGAAGTCACGCAAGGGCGTGCGCTTCGATCACATCGTGGAGCAGATCACCGCCCGTATGCCCTCAATCGACGAGGCCAAGCAGTTGGGCATGCCGAAAAACATCCCGATTCTGGCCGTTTTTGGCGCCGTCCGCGATGCCTCTGGCCGGCCCCTCGCCGTCGTGGAAGTCCTGCTTCCCGCCGATCGGCACGAGTTGGAAGACGCGTACCCGGTCGCATAGGAAGCCATCCGCGTCATCGGACACGCTAGGGATCCGCTACGTGTTAGTAGCAGCGCCAATCCCCGTCCCACTTGTGAGAGTCGTACGCCTCGACGATGACTCGTCGGCCACCAGCGGGCCCCTCGTCTTCGAAGTACAGGGAGATCATCGCTTTGGCCGCCGCTCCCTTGATCGGCGACTGGTCGTAGTAGCGATGGATCTCCTGCGGGGTCAGCGCGGTTTGCAGCGTGATTCGGACGCGATAGTCGCAGTAACGTCCGCTGCCGCCTACCAGGTTCTTCCCGAAGGTCACATCGTGAGTCGTCGGGAAGACGTCTCGGGTGCGTGGCGGGAGAGGGTAGTCGAGGACACGCTCGTAGAAGGCTTCGAGGCGTGCGTTGTCCCGCCAGACGGGCTGCATTACCAGGACGAACACCACGGCAATCGGCGTGATGACAGCCGCCAGGACGATCCAGACACTTCGTCTCACGAGGTCGAACCATAAGGCCTGTAGCCATTCGACCTACGCCAAATCACGATCTTCGACTCAATGGTCCGCCTCGCCCCAAGGCGCGGCCCGTCCGCACCGCCTTCGAACGCTTGGGCACTTGACCTAGCAAGCTACGCAGAGTTATGCTCAAAAAACTCGATAGGTTAAGTGCCTGTCTGTCAAGAAAGGAAGCCGTCATGGCTCTGCAAGGTCCCATCCCCGTCACCTTCGCCATGGTCTTCCCGCACGGCTGCTACATCGTCGGCGAGGTCGAGCCCGTCAAGGACTTCGACGCCTCGTCCAACGGCCGGTTCGTGCAGGCCCGCGACAAGCAGACCGCAGAACTGGTCTGGCAGGTCGCGGTCATGGACGGTGACCCGACCCTCAAGCCCGCCCAGAAGACCGTGGCGGTCAAGATCCTCGCCCCGGTCCAGCCGGTGCCCCCGCAGCCGATGCCGGGGCTCCCGTTCACACCGGTCGAGTTCGACCGCATGTCCGTCACGCCGTACGTCAACGCGGCCGGACGGCTCGCCTACTCGATCAAGGTCCACGAGATGCACGCTCCCCGCCAGAGCGCCCCGAACAAGGCCGGAAAGGACGCCGCCTGATGACCCGTCGCCGTACCCCTCGAACCAGCGTGATCCGGCTGACCACCGGCCGGACCGCCCGAACCCTGCTCCACCCCTATGGCCACCGTGAGCCCGTGCTGGCGCTCGACTTCGGAGCCGCCTGCGTCCTGGTCACCACCGCCGGTCCGGTGACCGCGGACGACTTGACGTTCGCGCGCCAACTCGCCCGCGAGGCCACTCGATACGCCCGATCGGTCGAGCGCTCCTTGCTCGCGCAGGGCCGCACCCGTGAGGTGAGGGCGGCATGAGCAACCTCGGCCCGTACACCTACGTCACGCTGTCGATGCGACCGGACGACGCCCCACATCTGGGCGTTTCGTTCTACACGCCCCGGCTGCGCGTCAGCTCCGGGCTGCTGCTCAGCAACCCGCGCCCGTTCCTGGAATTCACCTCGCACGAGGCCCACGTGCACATCTCCACCACCGGCGCCGGCCGAGTCACTGACGCCGACCTGGCCACCGCCCGCGAGATCTTCAACGCCGCCGCTCGCTACCTGGCCGACTGCGAGCGCCTGCACACCGACCAGTCGGCCACCGACAAGACCGCCACCGACACGGCGGCCTGACCAAACAAGGCGGGGCCGCCAGAAGCGCCAACTTCCGGCGGCCCCTCGGTTCTCCCACGACTCCACATCACGAGAGGCATCTAGCTTATGTTCCGCAGACTTCCCGGCGACGAGGCGCGCAACCTCGTCTCCACCACCCCTGACACGGCTGTCGTCTTCCGCCCGGCCATCGTCACCACTCCCGCCATCGTCACTATCGTCATCCTGGCCGGTCGGCTCCTCGTGGGCCTGGTCCGTACCGTCTGGCGGCACCCCATCGCCATCGTGGTCCTGGCAGTGCCGTCCGTACTGTGCTGGCTGTACGGCTGGCAAATGGCGCTACTCCTGGTCGCTCCCCTACCAACGGGCCTGGCCGCCTGGGCCCTCCTCGATCGCGGCTCGTTCACCCAGTGGGTCGGCCGGCGGCTGCTGGCCTGGTGGCGGCTCATCTTCATCTACCGCCGACACTGGCAACCCGTCATGATCGTCTCCGGGCTCGGCAAGCACCTGCGCGGCCGTGACTACCTGCCCCGCCTCGGCAAGGTCACCTGCAACGCCTGGGCCGACACCGTCACCGTGCGCATGCTCGACGGCCAAGCCGTCAAGGACTGGTCCGACCGCACCGACCACCTCGCGCATGGCTTCGGCGCACCCTCCTGCCGCGTCTCCGTCGTCAAGGCCGGTCGGCTGGTGCTGACCTTCCCTCGCCGTGATCCGCTGGCCACGCCGATACCCGCGCTCCCCGTCCCGGCCGTGCCGACCGTGGGACCGGTCGAGATCGGCAGGCAAGAGGACGGCTCCCCTTGGCTGCTGAAAATCCTCGGCACACACGTGCTGGTGGCCGGCGCCACCGGAGCAGGCAAAGGCTCCATCATCTGGTCCACCATCCGCGCGCTACTTCCCGCGCTGCGGGCGGGCTTGGTCGAGATCTGGGCGCTGGACCCCAAGCTGATGGAGCTCTCGTTCGGCCGTGCCCTGTTCGGCTCCCACTACGCTGCCACCTCCGAAAAGTGCGCTGACCTCCTCGAACAGGCAGTCAAGGTCATGCAAGAGCGGGCCGCACGCTTCGGCGGCGTCCAGCGCTCCCACACCCCCACCATCGATGATCCGTTCATCCTGGTCATCGTCGATGAGGTCGCGTTCCTGACCGCCTACCAGTCCGACAGGGACCTCAAGCGGCGCGTCTCGGCGGCGCTGGCCATCCTGACCACCCAAGGCCGTGCGGTCGGCGTCGGCGTCCTGGCGGCGCTCCAGGATCCTCGCAAGGAGGTCATGACCATTCGCAACCTGTTCCCCGACAAGATCGCCCTCAGGTTGGACGAGTCGGAACAGGTGGACATGGTCCTCGGCGACGGCGCACGCGACCGCGGCGCACTGGCCGACCGGATCTCCCCGAACCCCACCTTGGGCGCGGGCGTCGGCTACGTCCGGTTGGAAACCAGTCCTGACCCGGTACGGGTCCGCGCGGCCTACGTCTCAGACACCGACATCCGCGCCATGGTCGCCAGCTTCGCGACGCAGGGCGGTGAGGCCCGATGACTCTGGCCCACGTCCTGGACGGGCTGCGCTGCTCGACCTGCAAGACCCTCAACACGCTCTGGCTCGACCCGTCCCGGGCGCTGGTCGAGTGTCGTGAGTGTGGACAGTCGGCACTGATCTTCCCCGAGATCGGCGAGGCAAGGCAGGAGGGGTGCCGATGACAGACCGGTCTACCCCTCGCGCCCTGCGAATGGCCCAACCACTTGCCCGCGATGTCATGGAAGAGGTCGCCAAGCAGTACGGCGTGTGCATCCGGCCCATCGCACTCAAGCGGCTCGATACCTACACCGGGCAAACCGAGATCATCGACGTGCCCTGCGGGGCCACCCTGGACAGCACATGTCCGCCATGCGCCAAGCGCAACCGCCAGCTCCGTATGGCCCAATGCCGGGAGGGTTGGCACCTCGACCACGAACCGATCACCACGCTGGACAAACCGAACGACGAACAACGCTGGCTGATCGAGTTCCGCGCCGACATGCAGGCTCAACGCGACCAGGCCGAACAACTCGGCCAGGACACCACCGACCTGGACGCGATCATCACCGGTCTGGACGCAGAGATCAACACGGCAGGTATGCGCGGCAACGTGCTGGGCAAGTCCGCGCCCAAGCGCAACCGCTCGACCCGCCGGCGACAGGACGCCCCTGACCTGCCCAAGCGCAAGATGGTCAACACCACGCTTGGCCGGACCTTCACCAGCTCGGATGGCGAGGTCTACCGACCCTCGCTGTTCGTCACGCTCACCCTGCCGTCCTACGGCAAGATCCGCGACGGGGTACCCGTCGATCCCGACACCTACGACTACACACAGGCCGCACGGGATGCGCTGCACTTCTCCAAGCTCGTGGACCGATTCGTGCAGAACCTCCGCCGCGTGGCGGGCTACGACGCGCAGTACTTCGCCACCGTCGAACCCCAAAAGCGGCTCGCCCCACACCTCCACATGGCCATCCGCGGCACCCTCCCGCGTGCGGACATCAAGCAGATCGCGGCGGCCACTTACCACCAAGTGTGGTGGCCTGCCGCCGATCGGCCCGTCTTCGAGAGCGATCACCTGCCGGTCTGGGGGAACGGCGTGGGCTACCTCGACCCCGGCACCGGTGAGGTACTGCCGACCTGGGACGAGGCGCTTGACCAGCTCGACGCCGACCCGGCGGCCGAACCCTTGCACGTGGTCCGCTTCGGTACCCAGGTCGATGTGCAAGGCGTGCTGGCCGGCACCCCCGACGCGGACCAATGCATCCGGTACCTGTCGAAGTACCTGACCAAGTCGCTGGGCGACGGTCTCAACGCGGACGACCCGGCACAGCGCGAGCACACGGCGCGACTGCTGGAAGCGTTGCGGTTCGAGCCCTGCTCGCCGACGTGCGCGAACTGGCTGCGCTACGGCGTCCAGCCCAAGGACGCCAAACCCGGCATGGCTCCAGGCCGATGCCGGGGCAAGGCGCACAAGCCCGATCACCTCGGCTACGCCGGGCGCCGCGTGCTGGTCTCCCGCAAGTGGTCGAACAAGACCCTGGCCGAACACAAGCAGGACCGCCGCACCTGGGTCCTGGAAGCCCTCGGCCAGACCGACCAGCCCACCGACCCGCACCGCTACATCTGGAAGCCCATCCCAGCCGGAGACGCCAACGTGCCGCCTCTTGCCGTCCGACTCCTCCGCACGGTGGCCGAACGTCAACGCTGGCGCGCTCACATGGCCCAACTCCAAGCCCAAGCAGACGGCCAAGATCCTTCGGCAACTGAGCGCATGGGGAGGGCGGCATGAGCAGGCGAGACGAACTACTCACCGTCGCCCAGGTCCTCGACGAACTCGGCGGTGTCTCCCGCCGCACCTTCTACCGCTGGCGCGAGATCGGCAAGGCACCGGAGGGCATCCGACTGCCCAACGGCGAACTTCGCATCTACCGCAGCGACTTCAACGCTTGGCTCGAAACCCTCCGGAGCGCCGCATGAACACCTCCTACAAGGTCAAGTTCTGGGACATCCGCACCAACACCAAGTCAGACGGCAAGAGCAAGAAGCCGCGGATCGTCTCCCACACCGTCCGCTGGACGGTCGGCAACCGTGAGAAGTCCTCGACCTTCAAGACCAAGGGCCTGGCCGAAAGCTTCCTGTCCGACCTTCGCCAGGCGGCCAAGAAGGGCGAGGCGTTCGACGCGGAGACGGGCCTTCCGACGTCGATGGTCAAGGCTAAGGAGTCCCGCACCTGGTACTCCTTCGCCGTCGCCTACCTACACGCCTGGTGGCCTCACGCGGCGGCCAAGTCCCGCGAGGGCATGACTGACACACTCGCCACCCTGACCCGCGTCCTGGTCGGTGATACGCCCGGCAGACCATCCGACGAGATCATCCGGCGGACACTGCGCGGGTACTCGTTCTTGCCCGAAGACCGCCGACCGACGGCGACACCGGAGATGGCACGGACCTTGCGCTGGCTGGAGAGTGCTTCGCTGCCGCTGAACGCTCTGGAGGAGACCAAGCACGCTCGTACGGCCTTGGAAGCCCTGGCTCTGTGCCTGGACGGCAAGGCCGCGGCGACCTCGACCTATCGCCGCAAGCGTGCTGTCTTCCACCACGCGCTCGAATACGCGGTGGAGCTGGAGGAGCTTTCGGCAAATCCACTCCACAAGGTCAAGTTCCGCAAGGCCAAGGTGAGCGGCGAGATTGATCGGCGCTCCGTGGTCAATCCAAAGCAGGCCCGCGAACTGCTCACCGCGGTGACCTACGTGGGACGGTCACGCGGGCCGATGCTGGCCGCGATGTTCGCCTGCATGTACTTCGGCGGCCTACGCCCGGCAGAAGCTGCGGGGCTACGGCAGAAGGACTGCCACCTCCCGGCGAAGGGCTGGGGCCTGCTGACTTTGGAGAAGACCAGGCCCCAGAGCAACAAGCGGTTCACCGACTCCGGGCAGGCCCATGATGAACGCGGCCTGAAGCACCGGGACGTGAAGCAGACCCGAACTGTTCCCATCCCGCCCGAACTGGTGGCCATCCTCCGCGATCACATCGCATCGTTCGGGGTCGGCGAGGACGGCCGGCTCTTCCGCACTCGCACGGGCGGCGTGATCTCCGGGTCTGCCTACGCAAAGGTCTGGCAAGAGGCTCGAACATACGCTCTCACGCCCGACCAGGTCGCCTCTTCCCTGGCGGGCAGGCCGTACGACCTGCGCCACGCGGCCGTCTCGCTCTGGCTCAACGCAGGCGTGCATGCCCCAGAAGCGGCCGAACGAGCAGGCCACGGCGTGGACGTGATGCTCCGCGTCTACGCCAAGTGCATCGACGGCCAACGGGAAGTCGCCAACCGGCGCATCTTGGGCGCGCTCGCTGCATGATCCACAACCACTGGCAGGACCCCGGGACAGCCCGGGGTCCTTTCGCCGTTCCGGGGCTCGAAACCGCCGTGCTCACCTGGGAAAACGAGCCCACGAGCATTCCGCGGATGTTCCGCGACCAGTGGCACAGGGCTGCTTTCGGCCGCATCACCCTGCCTACGAGCCAAGACCACCGATCATGCAAAAGACCAGGTCAACCCGCAGATTGCCTGGTCTCGGTTGCGCGCCCTGCAGGATTCGAACCTGCGACCGTCGGATTAGAAGTCCGGTGCTCTATCCAGCTGAGCTAAGGGCGCTCCCGCCTTATTGTGCATGATCCGGCGACATGTCACGCACACGTTTTCCTCGTGTCAGTCTGTCAGGCCGATCACACCTGCCATGAACAGCGCCCCCAAGGCGGTAGGCGTCAGGGGCGAACCAGTGGCCGAGCAGGGTGTGGGGGCCTCTGGGGGGATATCGGAGGTGGCCAGATAGGGGAGGAAACCGGCGAAAAGACCCCGGTAGGCGCTCCGGGTGCTGTCCGGGATGGTGATGAGGGAGGTCAGGGGGCGACGCGTCCAGGAGTTGGAAGGTCGGGATGCGGCGGCGGGCGTGTCGTAGAGGGATGTGACCGTTCGGGAAGTCGTGAGCGGTTAATCCTGTCGCGGTGGCCAGGGTCGGGGAGGTGTCCGTCTGGGCGCGGGGCCGTCCGGGTGGCTGGGGGCGATTGGAGCGTCTGTGGGGAGGCCGACATCGGCGTGGGGACGGGCGCTGTGGTGGGTGGCGTGGCGGTCGGGCGTGGTCATCTAGCGTTCGGCGATATGGGAACGCCGGGGCGAAGATCAGCATCGGCGGGGTGCGCCGAACGCCTCCGCCAGGGGTTTGGGGAGGAGGTCGAAGGGCGCCTCGCCGAGCATCGCCCCAGCGGTGGCGTTGAGGACCCAGCCTCATAGGACCCTGCGATGCTGCGCCCCGCGGCACAGCGTCCGGTCGCGCAGGCCCCGCGGCACAGCGCCTGGCACCATAGGACCCCGTAGCGCGGCACCTCGCGCCCAGCACCCGCCCGCGCAGGACCCCGCGGTGCGGCACCCCGCGCGACAGCGCCTGGCCGCGCAGGGCCTCACGACACAGCACCCCGCGCCGCAACACCTGGCCGCGCAGGAGCTCGCGATGCAGGACCCCGTTGTGCAGGACCCCCTTGCGCAGGAGCCCGCAGCGCAGGAGCCCGCAGCGCAGGAGCCCGCAGCGCAGGAGC
>NZ_JBSFTC010000335.1:0-11305 GCF_053590415.1 Nonomuraea sp. NPDC003201 | reverse complement strand
ACCCTCGACGACGCTGTTCCGATGCGTCAGCTCGGGCGCGTAGTGCACCACCCTGAACAGCACCTCGGGCGCGCCGCCCGACCCGAACGGCGGCCGGCCGGTCGCCGCGTACGCCACGACGCCGCCCCAGGCGAACACGTCGCTCGCGGCCGTGATCAGGCCTTCGGTGGCCTGCTCCGGCGACATGTACGCCGGAGTCCCCACGATCCCGGTGGACCGGCTCGCGTCCGGCTCCACGAGCTGCGCGATGCCGAAGTCGATCACCCGCGGGCCGACGGGGCTGAGCAGGATGTTCTGTGGCTTCAGGTCGCGGTGCACGACCCCGGCCTGGTGGATGGCGGTGAGCGCGGTCGCCACGCCGACGGACAGGGCCTCCAGGTCGGCCCCGGCCATCGGACCGCGTTTCCTGATGGCGGTGGCCAGGTCGGGGCCGTCCACGTACTCGGTGACGATGTACGCGCTCTCGCCGTCGATGCCCGCGTCCAGCACCGGCGCGGTGCAGAAGCGGGCCACGCTGCGCGCCGCCTCGACCTCCCTGGTGAACCGGCGGCGGAAGCCCGCGTCGCCGGCCGGTCCCTCGCGCAGTCTCTTCAGCGCGACGAGCCGGGATCCCTGGTCCCGGGCCAGGTAGACGACACCCATACCACCCTGGCCCAAGGGGCGGATGATGGCGTATGGGCCTATTTGCTGGGGTTCAGGGCTCACCTGAGAATTGTGATCGTCGATGCATGACATTTGATAGCAGATCACTTGAAAGGCCGCCGAGACCACGCAGCGTCCATGATTCAAGACACGCCGTATACTTTCCTCTTGCCATGACGGGCGCTTTGCGTGATGCTTTCAGATCTCTTGAGCGAACCGGCCCAAAGCTCCCAGAGAGGTAGTTCATCCCCGTGACCCACGGCCCATGGGCCCAGCAGCCCGCAGAACCCTTGCTGTCGATGTCCGTAGAACCGCTGCTGACCAGGGACTACGACGCGGATCCCGCCTTCGTCCACGAACGCCTGCGCAAGAGGTACGGCCCGGTCGCCCCGGTCGACGTCCTCGGCGTGCCGGTCTGGTTCGTCCTCGGCTATGAGGAGGTGCTCCGCGTCCTGCAGAACTCGGGCGGCATCTGGACCAAGAGCGTGGACAGATGGCGGATGAACGTCGAGGGCCGGATCCCCGCGGACTGGCCGCTGCTGCCCGTCTTCCAGATCAACAACTCGGCCTTCGCCGAGGGCGCCGCCCAGCGCCGGTTCCGCAACGCGTGGACGCAGGCGCTGGCGCCGTTCCAGGACCACACCCAGCCGCAGGCCCAGCTGCTCGAACAGGCCGTCGTGCAGTACGCCGACGACCTCATCGGCGTGCTGGCCGAGGGCGGCTCCACGGGGTGGGCCGACCTGGCCGCCCAGTACGCCCGGCCGCTCCCGCTCATGGTCGCCAACCGCATGCTCGGCTTCTCCGCGGCACGCGGCGAAGAGGTCGTGATGGACATCTGGCGGATGATCGACGCCGGGCCCGACGCGGCCGCGGCGTTCGAGCGGCTGTACGCCGCCATGACGGAGCTCGCGGCCACCAAGCGGGAGCGGCCCGGCGAGGACCTGCCCTCCTACATGATCGCGGCCGCTCCGGACCTCACGCTGGACGAGCTGGCCCGCGAGCTGCTCATGCTTCCCGGCCTGCTCGACTTCACCGCCAGCCTCGTCTGCAACGTCGTCGTCGAGGTCGTCTCCAACCGGGACGTACGGGCGAGCCTGTCGGTGGGCGCGATCGACGAGACGGTCAACCGGGTCGCGCTGCTCAACCCGCCGATGGCCAACCTGACCTTCCGCTTCCCCAAGACCGACGTGAAGATGGGCCACTACACGATCGCCGCCGGCGACCCGGTGATGCTCTCCGTCGCGGGCGCCCACGCCGATCCGCGCTTCGCCGGGGCGCTCGACCACGAGGCCATCCGCAGCACCCGCGCGCACCTGGCGTGGGGCGCGGGGCCGCACAGCTGCCTGGGGCACCGGCTGGCGACCCAGATGACGACGATCGCCGTACGCCGGCTGTTCAGCCGGCTCACCAAGATCAAGCTCGCGCTCCCGGCCGACCAGCTGCCCTGGCGCCCCTCCCCCTTCATGCGCGCCCTGCGGTCCCTGCCGGTCCAGTTCGAGCTGGCCGAGGGCTACGTACCGGCGGGCGAGCGCGCCGCCGACGGCGCCGACGCGCCCGCGGCTCAGCCGTCCGCGGCGGGCGAGGCCCAGGCCGGGCCGGACTCGTCCCGGTCCGGCGGGCTGTGGGGCTTCCTGCGCGGCCTGCGCCTCCGCTGACTCACCCCGTCCTGCGCCTCAAGCGCTGACCGGCCGGGTCCGCCTCGGCGTCAGGCCGGGTCCTTGATCTCGCAGATCACGGTCCCGGCCGCCACCGTGGCACCTACCTGGGCGGTCATCCCGACGATGGTCCCGGCCTTGTGGGCGGTGAGCGGCTGCTCCATCTTCATGGCCTCCAGCACCACGATGGTGGCCCCTGCGGTCACGTCGTCGCCGTCGGTGGCCATCACCTTGACGATGGTGCCCTGCATCGGGCTGACCAGGGCGTTCCCACCGGCGGCGGCCTTGGCCGCGCCTCTCTTCTCGCGCCGGGGAGCGGCCTTGGCGGCCGCGCGCGGCTTCGCGGTGCCGGCGGGGAGGACGACCTCCAGGCGCCTGCCCGCCACCTCGACGGTGATCCGCTCGCGCTCACCCTGCTCCGGGGCCTCGCCGGGCACGCCGTCGTAGGGGGCGATCAGGTTGTCGAACTCGGTCTCGATCCAGCGGGTGTGCACGGTGAAGGGCTCTGCGGTGAACGCCTCCTCCGCCACGACGGCCCGGTGGAACGGCAGCACGGTCGGCATGCCGTCGATCCCGAACTCCGCCAGCGCCCGGCCGGCCCGCTGGAGGGCCTGCTCGCGGGTGGCCCCGGTGACGACCAGCTTGGCGATCAGCGAGTCGAAGGCGCCCGGCACGGTCTCGCCCTGCTCGTACCCGGCGTCGAGCCGCACGCCCGGTCCGGAGGGGGCGCGCCAGCCGGTGATGGTGCCGGGGGCGGGCAGGAAGTTGCGTCCGGCGTCCTCGGCGTTGATCCGGAACTCGATCGAGTGGCCGCGCGGCTCGGGATCGTCGTAGCCGAGCTCCTCCCCCGCCGCGATCCGGAACATCTCGCGTACCAGGTCGATGCCGGTGACCTCCTCGGTGACCGGGTGCTCCACCTGAAGGCGGGTGTTGACCTCCAGGAAGGAGATCGTGCCGTCCTGGCCGACGAGGAACTCACACGTCCCGGCGCCGACATAGCCGGCCTCGCGCAGGATCGCCTTGGAGCTGTCGCGCAGCAGGGCCTCCTGCTCGCCGGTGAGGAACGGGGCGGGCGCCTCCTCGACGAGCTTCTGGTGGCGGCGCTGCAGCGAGCAGTCGCGGGTGGAGACCACGACCACGTTGCCGTACGCGTCGGCCAGGCACTGGGTCTCCACGTGGCGGGGCCGGTCCAGGTAGCGCTCCACGAAGCACTCGCCCCGCCCGAACGCGGTCACGGCCTCGCGCACGGCGCTGTCGTACAGGTCGGGGATCTCCTCGGCGGTGCGCGCCACCTTCAGCCCCCGCCCGCCGCCGCCGAACGCGGCCTTGATCGCGATGGGCAGACCGTGCTCCGCCGCGAACGCCAGCACCTCCTCCACCCCGGCGACGGGGTCCGGTGTCCCGGCCACCAGGGGCGCGCCGACCTTCTGGGCGATGTGCCGGGCCTGCACCTTGTCGCCGAGCGCGGTGACCGCCGCGGGCGGCGGCCCGATCCACACCAGCCCGGCGTCGATGACCGCCTCGGCGAAGCCGGAGTTCTCGGCCAGGAAGCCGTATCCGGGATGCACCGCGTCGGCGCCCGACCGCGCGGCCACCTCGATGATCTTCTCGATCGACAGGTACGTCTCCCCCGGCGTGGCGCCGCCCAGCGCGTACGCCTCGTCGGCCATCCGGACGAAGAGCGCGTCGCGGTCCTGGTCGGCGTAGACCGCCACGCAGGCGATCCCCGCGTCGCGGCAGGCCCGGACGATCCGGACGGCGATCTCGCCGCGGTTGGCGACGAGCACCTTGCGCAAGGTCGTGCTCACAGGGATCCTCCAAGACTCCAGCTCGACTCCCGCCATCCGCGGGGGCCGGTCACCAACGGGCGGCGCAGCACACGGCGGCGCACAGACGAGCCACCGACGGGCGGCTCGGGAACGTCGTCATCTGCGAGAGCGCGCAGCGCCACGACCAGCGCGGCCAGCTCTTCCGGCGAGGGGTCGCCCTTGTTGACGTGCACGGTCACGTTCATAGCGGGATGTTCCCGTGCTTCTTGGGCGGCAGGGCGTCGCGCTTGCCGCGCAGCAGCCGCAGCGCGCGGGTGACCTCGCGCCGGGTCTCGCTCGGCGCGATCACCGCGTCCACGTAGCCGCGCTCGGCCGCCAGGTAGGGGGTGGCGAGGGTGTCCTCGTACTCGCGCACCAGCTCGGCCCGCAGCGCGTCGGGGTCGTCGGCGGCGGCCAGCCGCTTGCGGTGCAGGATGTTGACCGCGCCCTGGGCGCCCATCACCGCGATCTGCGCGGTGGACCAGGCCAGGTTCACGTCCGCGCCCAGGTGCTTGGAGCCCATCACGTCGTACGCCCCGCCGTACGCCTTGCGGGTGATCACCGTGACCAGCGGGACCGTGGCCTCGCCGTAGGCGTACAGGAGCTTGGCGCCGCGCCGGATGATGCCGTTCCACTCCTGCTCGGTGCCGGGCAGGAAGCCGGGCACGTCCACGAGCGTGAGCACCGGGATACTGAACGCGTCACACGTGCGGACGAACCGGGCGGCCTTCTCGGAGGCGTCGATGTCGAGCGTGCCCGCCAGCCGCATCGGCTGGTTGGCCACCACGCCCACCGACCGGCCCTCCACGCGCCCGAACCCGACCACGATGTTCGGCGCGAACAGCGGCTGCACCTCCAGGAACTCGCCGTCGTCCAGCAGGGCCGCGATGACCTCGTGCATGTCGTACGGCTGGTTCGGCGAGTCCGGCACCAGCTCGTCCAGCGCCAGGTCGTCGGCGCCGAGCTCCAGATCGGCCTCGAACTCGGGGTGCGGCGGGTCGTCCAGGTTGTTCTGCGGCAGGTACGACAGCAGCGCCCGGGCGTAGTCGAGCGCGTCGTCCTCGTCATGGGCCAGGTAGTGGGCGATGCCGCTGCGGCTGTTGTGCACCCGGCCGCCGCCCAGCTCCTCGAAGGTGACGTCCTCACCGGTGACGGTCTTGATGACGTCCGGGCCCGTCACGAACATGTGCGACGACTCATCCACCATGATCGTGAAATCCGTGAGAGCCGGCGAGTAGACGTGGCCACCCGCGCACGCGCCCATGATCAGGGAGATCTGCGGGATCACGCCGGAGGCCCGGATGTTGCGGCGGAAGATCTCTCCGTAGAGGCCGAGCGAGACCACACCCTCCTGGATGCGCGCCCCGGCGCCCTCGTTGATGCCGATGATCGGCACGCCGTTCTTCATGGCCAGGTCCATGACCTTGCAGATCTTCTGCCCGTACACCTCCCCCAGGCTGCCGCCGGACACCGTGAAATCCTGCGAGAAGACGCACACCTGGCGGCCGTCGACCGTCCCGTAACCGGTCACCACGCCGTCGCCGTACACGAGCCCGCCGCGGGCCAGCGCGTCCAGCTCGACGAAAGAGCCCGCGTCCAGCAGCCGCTCGATCCGCTCCCTGGCGGTCAGCCTGCCCTTCGCGTGCTGCTTGGCCGCCGCCCGGGCCTCGCCCACGTGAACTGCCTCGTCCAACCGCTCCTTGAGGCGGGCCAGGCTACCCGCTGTGCCCTGCGCTGACATTCACCACCGCCAATAAGACTGAGTTTCATATTGACGATACTCAGTTTCGATAGCTTGGATACCCCTAACTTTCGAGAGAATGACCACATGTCGAAACCGCCCATCAGCCAGCGCCTCGCCGAAGCCGCCGTGGCGCTGTTCGACGAGCGCGGCTACGACGAGACCACCGTCGACGACATCGCCGCGCGAGCAGGCGTGAGCCGCAGCACGTTCTTCCGCTACTACCGCTCCAAGGAAGACGCGATCTTCCCCGACCACGACACCCTGCTGGACAGGATCGCCGCGCGGCTGCGGGCCTCGACCGCGGACACCGCGATCGTCGCCATCACCGACGCGGTGCGCATCGTGCTCGCCCACTACGTGGACGACGCGGAGGTGTCGCTGCGCCGATATCGCCTGGTCCGCCGGGTGCCGGCGCTACGCGACAGGGAGATCGCCAGCGTGGCCCGCTACCAGCGGCTGTTCCGGGAGTTCGTCGGCGAGTGGCTGGGCGACTCCCCCGACGCCGGCCTGCGCGCCGAGCTCATGGCCGCCTCCGTGGTGGCCGCGCACAACCAGGTGCTGCGGGGATGGCTGCGCGCGGGCGGCACGTACGACCCCTCAGGCCCCCTCGACCACGCGCTCCGGTACGTGATCGCCACCTTCCGCCACCTGGAGCAGCCGCAGGACAAGGGTGACCAGATCGTCGTCGCCACCTTCAGCCGCGCGGCCTCGCCCCAGGACGTCATGGCCGTCATCCAGCAGCACCTGGAGTCGTCCACGTAGAGAACGCAACCCCTGACAACCCCCTCTTCTCGAAGGGGCTCAGCGGGCGAGGCCCGCGTCGCGGGCGCGGATGATGGCCTCGGTGCGGTCGGCCACGTGCAGCTTGGCGAAGATGTTGGACACGTTGTTGCGCACGGTCTTGGGCGACAGGAACAGCTCCGAGGCGATCTGCGGATTCGACCGGCCGGCCGCGATCAGCGTGAGGATCTCCAGCTCGCGCGGCGTGAGCTGCGGGAACGCCGAATCCTCGGTGGGCGGTACGGTGAAGAACTCGGTCACCCGCCGGGCGATCGACGGCCCGAAGATGGCCTCGCCGTGGGCGACGGCCTGGATGGCGCGGACGATCTCGGCCTGGTTCGCGCCTTTGAGCAGGTAGCCGCGGGCCCCGGCGCGCATCGCCGCGAACAGGGTGGCGTCCTGCTCCGACATGGTCAGCATGACCACCCCGATGTGCGGGCTGTCGGCGACGACCCGGCGGGTGGCCTCGATGCCGTCCAGCTCCGGCATGCTGACGTCCATGACCACGATGTCCGGCTGCAGGTCGGCGGCCAGCGCGACGGCCTCCCGGCCGTCCGCGGCGGTGCCCACGACGTCGATGCCGGGCAGGGAGGCCAGCAGCGCCGCCAGCCCGTCGCGGTAGACCGGATGGTCGTCGGCGAGCAGCACGCGGATCGTCTCATCGGACACCGGCCACCTCCGTGGTCTGTTCGAGGGGAAGTCGCGCGCGGACGAGCGTCCCGCCGCCGGGCGGGCAGGTGACCTGGCACTCCCCGCCGAGCTCGGCCGCCCGCTCGCGCAGGGACAACATACCGACCCCGGCCTCGACGTCGTGGCCGATGCCGCGGCCGTCGTCGCGTACCGTGATCTCCAGGGTTCGCCCGCGCACACCGAGCATGATCTCGCACTGCGTCGCCGCGGCGTGCCGCACCACGTTGGCCAGCGCCTCCGACACGATCCGGTACGCGGCCACCTCCACCGCGGCGGGCAGCGAGCCGAGCGCGTCGTCGCCGGTCACGGCGATCTGCAGGCCGCCGGAGCGGACCCGGTCGGCCTGCTGCTCCACGGCCCGGAGCACGCCGAGCTCGTCGAGCGCCGGCGGGCGCAGGTCGTGCACCAGGCGGCGGACGTCGGCCAGCACGACGGAGACCTCGGCCGCGGTCTGCTCCAGGATGCGGTCGGACTCGGCGGGCGCGGCGGCGGCCAGGTTGCGGGCGGTCTCGATGCGCAGCGCGACGGCGCCCAGGCTGGGGCCGAGGCCGTCGTGCAGGTCGCGCCGGATCCGGCGGCGCTCCTCCTCGCGCGCGGTCACGAGCCTGGCGCGGATGCGCTGCAGGTCGGCGCTGAGCTCGCTGGCCCGCGCCGCCTGGGCGGCCTGCCGGACGAGGTCGCCGAGCAGCCGCTGGTCGCGCTCGGTCAGGTCGGCCCGGCACAGGACCAGCCGGCCCACGGCCTCGTCGCGGTAGGCGACCGGCAGCGACAGCTGCGGCCCGTCCGGGGCGCCGTGCTCGACCACGGTGCGCACGCCGCCCGGCCGCTCGATCTCCACCCGTACGTACGGCAGCCGGAACGCCTCCGACACCGTGTGGGCCAGCGCGGCGAGCTGCGCGTCGGGCTCGGTGGTGACCTCGAGCCGCTCGGCGAGCGTCGAGACCATCGCGTACGGGTCGTCGCGCGCCCCGCGCACCAGCCGCCGCGCCGCCCGCCACAACCACGTCCGCAGCGGCGCGTAGGCCACCGAGACGATCGCGATCGCGGCCAGCGCGGAGTCGCGCTCGCCCAGCACGCTGCCCGCGACGGTGAACACGGCCACGTCGATCGCCACCACCAGGACCGCGAGCATCCCGTACAGGAAGGTCGCCGGCAGCAGCCGGTCGATGTCGTACAGGCGGTATTCGGTCACCGCGATCAGCACCGCCGCGGAGGTGAGCGCGATCCCGACGCACAAGAGCACCGACGACAGCTGCTCCAGGGGCACCAGGAGCACGAACATGTCGGCCAGCGCGGCCCAGGTCAGCCAGCGGATCTGGGCGCGCCGCTCCGCGTCCGCCCGCCGGTAGCGGTGCACCATGACCGCGCAGGGGATGATCAGGCTCACCGCCGCCCCTGCCCGGGCGAGGCCGAGCAGGACCGCCCACGTCTCGTAGGGCAGCTCCAGGCTGACGGCGTCGAGGCCGAGCCGCAGGATCTCCGGGGGCAGCGGGACGTTCTCGAACCGCATCATCGCGGACGCCGGCACGAATATCCACACCAGCGGCAGGTAGCCGGCCAGCCCCAGGCCGGCGATCGACAGCCGCCGCCAGCCCTTGGCGGCGGGCAGCCGCCCGTCGGGGAAGAGCAGGATCAGCAGCGGCAGCCCGACCAGCAGCGCCGCGCCGAACCGGGCGTAGAACCAGTAGGCCGGCGCGGCCGCGAAGCCCCCGGGCGAGGTGTAGATCGCGTACACCGACCAGGCGCCGGAGAAGCCGTTCAGCGCCCAGTGCACGCCCGACAGGGTCAGCACCCAGGCGACGGGGTGCCGGGGCAGCCGCCGCAGCAGCAGCGCGCCGGGCACCGCCTGGGCCAGGCCCGACACCGCGGCCGGCCAGCTCACGGCTTCGAGGCCCGCGCCGGGCGGCAACGAGATCCCGGAATTGCGGACGTCCAGCAGCACCGTGCCGACCGTGAGCACGACCGCGAGCGCCGCCGGGACCGCGGACAGGCGGCTGGCTTTTGTCACCTGAGCATTGTCGCCGGATATGTGTCCCGTTGTCCCGGGACAGCCTGTCCCGGGACACGGCGGGGCGCCTCGGGACCGGATCAGGGACGGGCGGCTCTGCCGGCCCGGGACAGCGGGCGGACATCGTTGGGGGCATCGCAACAAACCGGAAGGAACCCCATGGACGCCCACATCCGCAACGAGCCCGCCCGGGCCCGTACGGACACCCAAGTGCTCAACTCCACCCCCTACACCGGCGCCGCGCCGGCGGTGAGCGAGAGCGCCGTCCGCCGCGCCGGGATCGGGCTGATGGCCGGCTCGCTGACCTGGGCGACGGCCATCTACATCCACGGCACGCAAGGCGTCGGCGTGGGCGAGCGGATCATCGACCTGACCGGGCTGGCGTTCCAGCTCGGCATCTTCTGCCTGCTCTGGGTGCAGATGAGGACGCGGGCGATCGGCGCCTCGCGGGGCGCCGCGGTGGCGCTCAAGCTCGAGGCCGCGGTGCTCGGCCTCGCCAGCGTCTGGTCGCTGCTGCACGGCGTCCTGCCGGACGGCGTCAAGGACGAGACCTGGCTGGCCTTCCTCGACATCTGCTGGCCGCTGTCGATGCTGGGCATGGCCGCGATCAGCGTCAAGCTCGCCTTCACGGCGCGGTGGCGCGGGGTGCTGCGCTGGTGGCCGCTCATCGCGGAGAGCTGGGCGGTCGTGACCGTCCCCTGCTACCTGCTGGTCGGCGAGCAGCTGGCCCGCTGGGTCGGCGGCACCCACCTGGTCATCGGGTACGCCGCGCTCGGCCTGCTGATGGCCCTGCGGCCCGCGGCCACCCTCTTCTCCAGATCCGCCTGACTTCTCCAGATCGGCCTGACTTCTCCAGATCCGCCTGAGCGAACCGGACGTGCTGTGGAATTTCGAGTTCTGGGACCTCTCGAGGTCCGTGCCGACGGCGGGGAGCCCGTCGGCCTGGGCGGGGCCCGCCCGCGCGCGGTGCTGGCCCGGCTCCTCATCGCACGCGGGGCCGTGGTCTCCACCGACACCCTGATCCATGACATGTACGGGGACACGCCGCCGCCCAGCGCGCTGTCGTCGCTGCACTCGTACGTGTCGAACCTGCGCCGGGCGATCGAGCCGGACCGCGGCCCGTGGGCCAAGCCCAAGGTGCTGATCGGCCGGCCTCCCGGCTACCTGCTGGCCGCCGATGACGTGGACGCGTCGCGGTTCGAGGAGCTGGTCGACCGGTCGGAGTTCCAGTCGCCGGGGGAGGCGCTGACCTGCCTGGACGCCGCGTTCGGGCTGTGGCGGGGCATGCCGTACGGGGAGTTCGGGGACGAGACCTGGGCCCTCACCGAGGTGAGCCGGCTGCGCGAGCTGCGGCTGGTCGCGCTCGAGCGGCGCGCCCGGGCGCTGCTCGACCTGGGCCGCCCGCAGGCCGTGATCACGGACCTGGAGGCGGAGACGGCCGAGAACCCGCTGCGCGAGCGGCTGTGGTGCCTGCTCGCCCTGTCCCTGTACCGCACCGGGCGGCAGGCGGAGGCGCTGGCCGTACTGCGCCGCGCGGCCCGGCAGCTGGCCGACCAGCTCGGCCTCGACCCCGGCCCCGAGCTGCGCTCCCTCGAACAGGACATCCTCCGCCAGGCCGACTCCCTGGAGCCGGCCGCCCCGGCCACCCTGGTCGTGCCGGTCCAGCCCCGACCGGCTCGCCTGGACGACCGGCTCGCCGAGCTGATGGCGCTGCCCGAGCGGGCCGCCCGCACCGGCCTGCGGCTGGCGGCGGTGAGCGGCGAGGCGGGGATCGGCAAGACGTTCCTCCTGGAGGAGTTCGGCGAGCACTGCTCAGCCCGGCTGGGGCAACTGGTGCTCTGGGGGCGCTGCCACGACGCCGAAGGGTTGCCGCCGCTGTGGCCGTGGGTCCAGGTGCTGCGGACGCTCGAACAGCACTGCCCGCCCGGCGGCAGGTCGACTACCAGGACGTCCTGCGGGTCTGGCGCGAGGCGGACAC
>NZ_JBSFTC010000334.1:0-11314 GCF_053590415.1 Nonomuraea sp. NPDC003201 | reverse complement strand
CTCCACCGCGTCCTGCCGATCCGTCCCTCGGGCGCCTCGGCACAGGCCGAGGTGGCGCAGGCGCTGACGTTCCTGGCGCGGCTGGCCTACCACCAGCAGGACCTGCTCACCATGCTGGCCGCCTCGTTACGCCAGCTCAACGCCGCCGACCGGACGCCGGACGCGGCCCTGCGCGCGGAGGCGTACGCGAACTTCGCCACCATCGCCCGCGTCGCCGGACGGCATCGCCTGGCCACCCGCTACGGCGCCCTCGCCGATCGATCGCTGAGCGACATCGACCACCCGACGGAGCCCGCGAGCCGCGCCCGCCTGGCCAGGGGCCTGGATCTGCTCGCGGCCGGGGACTTCGAGGCGGCGTGCGCGTCGTTCACCGAGTGCCGGGCCAGGACCGTCGACCCCCGGGTGGCGGAGAACTGCGCGGGGATGCTCGCCGAGACGGCCCTGTGGCGCGGCGACTTCGAGCAGGCGGCGGAGCTGTTCGCCGCCACGGCGGAGCAGGCGGCCAGGCGGGTGGGCGGCGACGACATCGGCCGCCACTGGTGCCTGATCGGCCAGGCCGAGGCGCTGCTGCGCCTCGACGGGACGAGCGCGGAGCGGATCGGGCAGGTCCTGGCGGCGGCCCGCGCGTCGACCGACCGCCGCCGCTCCCACGAGCAGCGACTCGGCCTGCGTGACGGCACGGTCATGCCGGTCATCCAGGAGATGCGCCTGCTCACGGCCGCGGCCCGCCTCGGGCGGATCGGCCCGGGACAGGCGCTGACCACGGTGCTGGACCTGGCCGCCCGGCTGCCGGCGGGCCGGCGCGGCATGCTGGAATGCTGGTCCGGCCTGGCCGAACTGCTCGTGTCCCTGCCCCCGGACGCCGCCACGGCGCGCCGGCTCGACCGGCACCTGGCCGGGTTCCAGTCCCGCCACCCCGGCGCCGCGGCCCGCATCGGCTGGGCCCGCGCCCTCGTCCTGGCCCACGCGGGACGGCGGAAGGCCGCGAGGAAGGCGGCGGAGCAGGCCATGAGGACGGCCGAACGGCTCTGCGCACCGTACGATCACCGCAGGGCGAAGGAGCTGACCGAGCGCTCCCCGGCCCGTCACGACCTCACGCCCCGCGGATGACGCGCCTTCCGACGACGGACGTGACGCCCATGGTGACGCCGATCCCGACCACGATCGTGACGGCGTAGGGGAGGGGTGCCGCGGCCTGGAGGGGGTTGCCTGTTTTGACGATGGCGAAGGGCAGGACCGTGACGAACGCGCCCACGCTTCCTGCGACGGTGCTGATGGCGGTGGCCGTACCGATCTCGCGTACCAGCATGCGCTGTGTCTGGGCGCCGGTCGCGCCGATCAGGGACATGGTCGCGAATTCGGAGCGGCGCCGGGTGATGGAGGCGACGAGGTTGTTGGTGAGGGCGATGGCCATGAACGCCGCGATCAGGGCGACGACGAAGTAGTTGATCGAGGCGAGGACCTGAGCGGTGCCGTTCGCCGTGCCGGCGCCGTTCTCGATGCCTTGCATGCTGAGCGTGCCGGCGGCGACGCCGACGAAGAGGGTCAGGAATGTCACGGTCGGTCGTACCCGGTCCGGGGCCACGGCGAGGTTGATCGCGGCCAGGCGGGACGGGGCGGTGGTCTGTGCCCGGCGGAAGGCACTGAGCGTGGTGTTCGCCGTGACGACGAGCTCCGGGGCGAGAATGCACAGGCCCGCGGCGACGAGTACGCAGCCGGGTCCGGTCATCGCGGTGGTGAGCACGTCGGCCGGGTCCATGGCGAGCACCGCGGCCGACGAGGCCAGGCCGGCGGCGATGATGATCGTCGCGGCGATACGGCGTCGCCGTTCCGGACGCCGTACGGTACGACGGCGCGGTGGCGGGGACGCGTCGGCCACCGGGCTGCGACGAGCGAGGGTGCGGCTGCCCATCCACGCGGCGAGCACGCTCGCGGCCAGCACGACGAGCATGCCGAGGACCGGGAGGAGCACGCCGGGCGCGAAGACCGAGGCCGCGTCGGTGAGCCCGGCGGCATGGATGCCGCGCATGACGATCCAGCCGACGAGGTAGCCGCCGGCCAGGCCCGGGAGCGCCGTGACGGCCGAGACGGCCGCCGTCTCGATGGCGAGCAGCTGCTGCACCTGCCGAGGACTGGCGCCGACGAGACGGATGCCCGCGATCTCCCCGGCCCGGCCGCCGAGCGCGACGCTGATCGTCGAGACCATGGCGAACAGGACGATCGCGACCGCCCACCCGCCCATGATGAGCGGGAACTGCACCAGGAACGCGCGGTCGGCGGCGGCCGTGCTCCGGGCCAGCCCGGTGCCGAGCAGGCTCATCATGCCCGTGACCAGGATCGTGCCGACGAGCGCGACCAGGCCGGTGGCGATCGCGGTGGCGCGGTGATGCGCGAAGGAGCGCATGGCGATTCTGATCATCGGCTCGCCGCCGCGTCGTTGGCGGCCTGCTCGGCCGATTCGACCAGAACGGCCATTCTGCCGGCGACCTGCTGCGCGGTGGGTCGCGGGAGGTGATCGACGATCCGGCCGTCGGCGAGGAAGAGGACGGCGTCGGAATAGGAGGCGGCGACCGGATCATGCGTGACCATGATGATCGTCTGGCCGCGGTCGGCGAGTTCGCGCATCAACCGCAGGACGTCCCTGGCGCTGCGGATGTCGAGGGCGCCCGTGGGCTCGTCGGCGAAGACGACGTCGGGGTCGGTGATCAACGCTCGCGCGACCGCGACGCGTTGCTTCTGACCGCCGGACAGCTGGTGAGGGCGGTGGCTGCCCCGGTTGCCGAGCCCCACGCGGGCGAGCAGATCGGTCGTGCGCGCCGGCGTCGTCTCCCGCGAGTCCAGGCGCAGGGGGAGCTCGACGTTGTCGACGGCCGAGAGCGCGGGCAGCAGGTTGAACGACTGGAAGACGAATCCGACGCGGCGCCGGCGCAACCGCGTGAGCTGGGTCTGATCGAGCGAGCGAAGGTCCTGCCCGTCGAGCTCGATGGAGCCGGACGTCGGCTGCTGCAGCCCGGCGGCGCAGTGCATGAGTGTGGTCTTGCCCGAGCCCGACGGTCCCATGATCGCGATGAAGGAGGACCGGGCGACATCGAGATCGACGCCGCGCAGCGCATGGACCGGCCCGGCCTCTCCGGGGTACTCGCAGCGTAGACCGCGGATGCGCAGCACGGGTGGCGCGGGCGCGGCGGTGGCGTACGGGGTCATGGAACCTCTCTAAATGATTGTTTTAAACGAACATCTTAAACGAACGTTTATTTGATACCGTAGGGCATGTGAGTGCGAAGGACAAGCTGCTGCTGGCGGCGCGCGACTGCCTGCTGACCAAGGGGTACGCGCACACCACCGTGCGAGACCTGGTCGCGGCGTCAGGGGCGAACCAGGCGTCGATCAACTACCACTTCGGGTCCAAGGAGCAACTGCTCACGCGGGCCCTGCGCGAGCTCAACACGGAGTGGGGTGAGCTGCTGTTCGCCGTGCTCGAAGAACCCGCCGGAACGCGGTCCGGCGATCGGGAAGCCCTGTGGGGACGGATCATCGACTCGATCCAGGCCAACCGGTCGCTGTGGTTCGTCAACTTCGAATCCGTGGCGTCCGCGCGGCAGGACGAAGAGATCCGGGGGATGATCGCCGGCGGTCAGGAGCTCGCGCGGGCATCGCTGGCGCGGGCGTTCGCGGGCCTCGGGCCGGACAGCGATCCGGGGGAGGTCCGGGCGGCCGGGTCACACTACCTCGCCCTGCTCGTCGGGCTCGCCTCGCAATGGCTCACCGATCCTGAACGCGCTCCGACGGCAGAGCAGTTCGCCGCCGCCGGCTTCGGCCAGCGCGGGTGATACCGCCTCTGCAGCCGATCGGGAGGACTCTGCGGAAGGCGGCGCTAAGGCGCAAGGGGAAGGCGCACCTCGAAGCAGGCGCCGCCGTAGGCGGAGTCCAGGACGGCGATGGTTCCCGAGTGGGAGCGTACGACGTCGGAGGCGATCGCCAGGCCCAGGCCGGTGCCGCCGTGCCCGCGGCTGCGGGCCGTGTCCAGCCGGGTGAACCGTTCGAAGACCCGCTCGCGATCTGCCTCGGGGATGCCCGGGCCGTCGTCGCCGACCGCCATGATGGCCTGCCCCCCATCGCGGTGCACCTCGACCTCGATCTTTTCGCGGGCATGCCGCTGGGCGTTGTCCAGCAGGTTCGTCAGTACGCGGGTGAGCTGGCTGGACACCCCCTGCACCGTGACATCTTCCGCCAGGCTCGCCCGGACCGGGATCCGATCGGCGCGCCGCCCCAGTTCCGTACGGGTCAGGTCTCCCAGGTCCACCTTCTCGCGCACCGCGGATGTGCTGGATCCGAGCCCGGCGAGCATGAGCAGATCCCCCATGATCGCCTGCAGCCGGTCGACGTCGCCCAAGGTCTCGGTGAGCAGCCCGTCCACGTCCCGGCCCTCCGGATATATCTGGGCCTCCTCCAGCTTGACGCGCAGCCCGGCCAGCGGGGTGCGCAGCTCGTGCGAGGCGTCGGCCACGAACCGCCGCTGTTCGTAGGTGGCCCGCTCCAGCCGCAGTAGCGTCTGATTGAGCGTATGGATCAGCCTGGCGATCTCGTCGTCGCCTTTCGGCTCGGTGATGCGATCGCTCAGATGGTTGAGGGTGATCGTGGCGAGCTGGGACCGGACGGCCTCCACGGGTCGCAGGATGCGCCCGGTGACCTCCCACGCGATCCACCCGACGCCGGCGACCAGGATGGCGGCCTGCGCCGCCACGATGGAGTCGACGAACGTGGTGGACGTCAGCGTCGTGGTGCGCCGGGCGGCGTAGACGATCGGGGACCCCGGCCCGTCCACCCGGAGCGCGGTGATGCGCAGGCAGCCGGGCGCGGGGTTGGCGCAGGTCTGGCTGTTCTCCATCGAACCGCCGGAAGAGGGCACCAGTTTCGCCATCGGCTCGCCGCTGGCCGACGGGGACGCCGCGAGCACATGCCCACTGGGACTCACGACCTGCAACAGATCCACCCCGGGCACCGACGGCTTGACCGTACGAGGCAGGACACCCGCGCGTACGGCGGCCGCCGCCAGCACCGCCTGTTGCTGCGTGTCCTGCCATGCCACATCGGCGATCGCCTCTGAGACCATCTTGCTCATCATCAGGGCAATGGGTATGAGGACCAGCAGCGTGCAGACGACGCTCAAGATCGTGAGCCGCCCGCGAATCGACCGCGGGCGCAATTTCGACAAATAGCTGCCCACACCCCCAAAGTAGTGAAACAGTCCTGGGCCAGGACAATGCTGGGGGAAAGCCTCGGCCAAGTCTCCGCGGGTGGCCACGACCTGCTCATGGGCCTTCCCCGCCGCCCACCGCTTATTACGCCGCCGGCTGGCGCCGGTGATGACCCTCACGACGCCGAGCAGGACCGCCCGGCATCGCCGAGTCCCGCGGCGGATCGAGCCCGCCGTGCTCGACCCGCCGCCGATCAGCGGCAGCCGCTTCATGGGCGTACGGCGGGCGGCCCCGTCTTTGCCGGGCCCGGCGCGGCGGACCAGGACGGGAGCCGCGGCGGGCAGGCCGAGCAGTGTGGCGCGACGGACCAGGACGGGGAACTGCGGCTAGCAGGCCGAGAGGCGCGGCGGCCTCGGGCACGTCCGGTCCACGGCCGCGCGGGACGCCTCCATGGTGTGATGATCAGAAGCGTCGTCCCGGTGTGGCGCGTTCCCTCAGATGCCGAGGAGATCGTCTCCTCCGGCGCGCCTCGTCATGGTCACCCGAAGCGTCAGCCAGTCGCCGCGGCGGCCCGCTTCGCCGCAGACACGCGCCGTCCGTAGGACCACGCCCCCACGACGAGAGCACCCCCGAGCCCTCCGAAGGCCAGCCCGCCAAACAAGATCATCCACGTCACGTCCCCGCTGCTGGTGAAGGGCGCCGGTGGCGCGAACCGCGGAATCACCCCCACAACGCTGAGCGGCGCCATGACCAGCAGCACAACCCCGTACACGCTGAGGCATAACCCCACCCCCCATGCCGGAACCAGGGGCAGCAAGGCGGGCACCCGCCGCCCGGCGAGAAACAGGGTCCACCGCGGAAAGACCATTCCCCACCGATGCACCAGCCCAAGAGCGAGAAACACGCCGAGCAGGGCCGCCAGCACCGTCAGGTCAATGCCGACAGCCGCCAGCGCCTGATAGACGGCATCCCCATCGCTCTCGACCCCCCGCAGCCAGGCCTCCCCGCTCACTCCAAGGGCATCACCGCCGAGGGTCCACACCGTCTTCACCCCCGCCCACGGCACGAGCCCGCACAGCAGCAGATACACCGCCCTCCGAACCCGCAACGAAGCAGCCACACGCCCTCCCGACGTCGAACATCCGTGACACCGCAAGGCTCCCGTCAAGGGGTGACGGCGCGCCTCCCTCGTACGAGGGAACCCGTTCACACCATCGGGTGAGGAAGCGATACACTGTACGACAACCGATGCGCCGTACGAAGGCGATGTGGCGGCGCGCGGTGATCTCCAACGTCAAGCCGGCGTTGCGCGGAACGGCACGGTCAACAGGTCATGTGCGGGCTCTCAGAGGTCACCCTGCGGCCTGCCGCTGGCGCAGCAACTCGGCTGCGATCGAGTACGGCGGTGCCGCGGCCCGGGATCGGGCGGCATGCTCGACGATCGCGTCCGGGACAGAGCGGTCGTCGGCGGGTCGGGGGTACGTGGCGTAGACCGGCTGGAGCATCGCGGCGTCGAGGTCGGTGAAGACGCCGGCGTCGGTGAAGACACCCTTGTGTGTCAGGTAGGTCAGCAGCCCGCGCCGGTCGGCGATGCCCAGGGAGGAGTGCAGGGCAATCGCTTCCCACACCCGGTCGACGTCCGCTGCGGCGATGCCGTGCTCGGTCAGCACGGATGCCGCCAGATCGGCGCCTTCCACTTCGAACCGGGCCTGGCCGGCCGCGAGGGTGCCCAGCCCCAGATCGTGCATCACGGAGGCGGCGAAGAGCAGGCTCTCGTCGTAGGCCGCATCTTTCAGGCAGCCTTCCTGTTCGGCCAGCAGGCGGGCGAACAGGAAGCTGCGGATGCTGTGGTCGGCGATCGGCGTGCTCTCCGTCTTCTGTACGAGGGCGAGGCTCGCGTCGGCCAGCGGCCCCGTGGGCAGGGCGAATATGGCGTTCATGCGCCGAACGTATGAGGGCGGAGCCAAGAACGAGAAGAGGCCCGAGTGCCATGCACCGCCAGGATCGGGTCATGACACCAGGTGGCGGTCCTCGTCCTGCCCGGTGTGTGAGTGATCGCGCCCAGGGAGCGAACCGCGCCTCGTGCCCTTGGTGGACGGCGTCTCGCGGCACGGCGCCGCTTGAAGGTACGGCTGGCGGCTTCAGCGGGCGGTCCGGGCCGGGCGGTACCGGTTACGGAAGGTGGCCGGTGTGGTGCCGGTGCGCTGGACGAAGTATTTGACGAAGTTGCTGGCGTCGAGGAAGCCGAGGCGGGCCCCGATGCGCGCGACGGGTTCTTCGCCGTGGGCGAGGAGGCGTTTGGCCTCCAGTACGACGCGACGGTCGATGAACTCCTTGGCGCCGACGCCGGCCGCGGCGAGCGCGGCCCGGGTCAAGGTGCGCGGCGAGTATCCGAGGGCGCGCGCGTAGTGTCCGACGTCGCGGGCCTGGGTGAAGCTGGTTTCGACGGCGGCGCGGAAGCGCTGGAAGGTCTCCGCGTGCTCGGCGGGCGGGGTGCCCACGGGTGCGGTCAAGTGGGTCAGGCGCAGCAGGAGCACGGCGAGCAGTCGCTGGAGGATGGCCGAGCGGGTGGGGGTCGGCATGTGGGTGGTGCCGTATTCGCGGGCGAGATGGTCGAGGGCCCGGTGCAGGGCGGGGGCGTCCTCTGCGGTGATCTGCCACAGGGTGCGTCCGAAGGGGTCGTCGAGGCGGACGTCGGCGGCGGTGGCGGGGTCGAGGAAGTCGGGCTGGAACAGCACCACAGTGCCGGTCGCCGCGCTGAGGTCACCGAAGCGCTGTACCTGGCCGGGGCGGACCCACAGCCAGGTGCTGTCGGTGGCGGCGTAGTCGGCGAAGTCGATCATGTGCCAGAGCAGCCCCTGTTCCACCGTGAGGAGCAGGTGGAAGTCCGGGCGCTGTGCGCGGCCGGCTCCCTCGGCGTCCCGGGCGCCGTCCACCCCGCCGTGGCGATGCAGGCGGCGGCGCAGCTCGGCGATCGGCATCACTTCGACACCGACCGCGCCGGCCTCCGGCGGGACGTACTGGATCTCCGGGATCGCTTCGTGTCCGTTTTTCACCACGACGAGACCTCACCGTACCTGGGCGGAGCCTTGCACGGCTCCTATGTTTGAACTCAGTCGAGAGCATATGCGGCGGCAAGGACGTCGCAGCTCCCGGCCGATATCGATGACTGACTTCTACCAACGTCAGGAGGCCCGAATGGCAGACCGTACCCGTCTGACGTACGCGTTCGACGCCTACTGCGGCTGGTGCTACGGCTTGGGCCCGGCGCTGCGGCAGTTCGCCGACGGCAACGCGGACCGTATCGATCTGCGGGTGTTGTCCGGGGGTCTCTTCTCCGGCCCGCGCGCCCTGCCCGTGGCGGCGTACCCGCACATCCCGGCCGCCGGCCGGCGCGTCGCCGCCGCCACCGGGGTCACCTTCGGTGAGGGCTACAAGCACGCCCTGGCCATGGGGACCCTGGTGCTGGACTCCACCGACGCCGCCGTCGGCCTGGTCGCGTTGAGCCGCCAGGCTCCCGGACGCGTCCTGGAACTGGCGAGCGCCCTCCAGCGCGCCTGGTGCGTCGACGGCCACAGCCTCTCCGACCTCGACGTGTACCGGTCCATAGCCGCCGGGCACGGCCTCGACGCCGACGCTGTCGCCGCAGCCATCCTCGACCCGGCCGCCCGCACCGAAGCCGAAGACGGCTTCCGGGAACTGCGCCGGCTCGGCGTCGACGCCTACCCGACCCTGCTCCTGCACACCCCCACCGGCATCCACCGGCTCGGCGGACCGATCTCCAGCGCCCTCCAGCTCACGGAGGCCCTCGACCGGCACATGGCCCCCACCTCCGCCTGACCGCCCCCCCCGAACCACCACAACAGATCACAAAGGAAAGCACTGCCATGACGAACATCGCTGTCTTCGGCGCCAACGGCACGATCGGCTCCGCCATCGTCCGCGAGGCCCTCGACCGCGGCCACACCGTCACCGCCGTCGTCCGCGACCCCGCCAAGGTCACCGAACACCACGCGAACCTGACCGTCACCACCGGCGACGTCCTCGACGCCCAGTCGGTCGCCGCCGCCGCGAAGGGCGGCGACGTCGTCGTCAGCGCTGTCGGCGGCGGTGACGGCCCCGGCCACATCGCCACCATCAAGCCGGCCGCCGTCGCCCTCACCGAAGGACTGCGGACCCTCGGCGGGCAGGCACCCCGCCTGATCACCGTCGGCGGCGCCGGGTCCCTGCGCACCCCCGACGGCAAACAGGTGTGGGACGCCCCGGGCCTGCCCGACTTCCTGCTGCAGATCATGCACGCCCACGGCGACGCCCTCGACTACTACCGGACCGTCACCGACGTCGACTGGACCAACATCAGCCCCGCGGCCATGATCGAGCCCGGCACCCGCACCGGCAGCTACCGCACCGCCCTGGACGACCTCATCACCGACGACGACGGCAACAGCACCATCACCGTGGAGGACTACGCGGTCGCCCTCGTCGATGAGATCGAGCAGCCCAGGCACCGTGGGCAGCGCTTCACCGTCGGCTACTGACCGACAGGCGCCTGAGGCTCTTGCAGCCTCCAGCCCGGCAACGCGGGGAACTACGCACAACAATCGGTGAGGGATGCCCGCCTGGACGGCATCACCGACGCTTCCGTTGCCGCGAAGTTCCCCGCGGCGGCCCAACAGCCGTGTGACGGCAGATAGCCGTTCGCCGTGGGCAACCACGACAAAGGTCGCCCCCAGAGGTCCGGCTCGCCGAAGATCCCCGCCGCCGCCCTCACCGAGCTCCAGGGCACGGGGGACCGGGGCTGCCCAAGGACTGGACGAGCTGTGGTGGAGCCCCGTAGCGGCTTCACGCATGGTGCCGGCGTAGTCGTCGATCACGCCGGTGCGGAAGAGGCCCGAGTGTCACGTGGACGCCGAGGGGCGCCAGTTCGGCGTGGATGGTCTGGGTGAATCCCGCATCGGGGAGCTGCTCGCGGACGGCTTCCACCTTCCGTTCGGTGATGTCCGGCCGCGAGCGCCGCGCGCGTGATTTCCAGGCCGAACCCACGGGACGATCCTGGGCTTCAGGCGGTGCGCAGGTCGAAGGCCGCCCGGTTCTGGGCGACGAAGCTCTCGACGTCGAGGGGGTAGGTGCCGACGATCGTCTTCACGACATCGTTGGTGCCGGCGAAGTGGTTGAGCTCCGCCGGCCCGTACAGCGGGTAGATCTTGCCGGTGGCGGGGCGGGGTCCTCCAGGATGGCCGCGATCACCCTTGCCTGGTCGCTTTCAGCGATCGGGCATGGCGTCCGTCGGCGAAGGGCGGCCGCAGTTCGCCGGTCCCGTCGGCCCAGGTGTCGATCAGCCACTGGGCGAAGAAGGTCGGACGGATGTGGGTGACGGCCACCGGGAAGAGGTCCAGCACGCGTTCGGCGACCCAGTGCTGGCGTGCCGCGTTGCTGGCGGAGTCGCGACCTGCCCCTTCGCGAGGGCGTAGAACGGTTCCTTTTCGCAGATCAGTCGTCACCGGCGCCGGGCCGGTCTCCACCCGTACCTGCTCGCCGTCGCCCCGCAGCTCAACCGTAGATGCGCGGCTTTTCCCGACTGGATACCCGGGTCGCCTTGCGGCGGCGGGCTTCCGGGAACAGATGCAAATATCACCAAACTCGCGATGGCGTTCGTCACCGATGACAGTCCACATCGGCATCTGCCGGTCGAGCGGCGGAGCCGCGAGACTTTTCGGCAACCGGAAGGAGCGCAATCATGATCATCGATCGGACTGCGCCGCGGGCCGGAACCGAGGCGGTGGCTCGGTCCCGCGGTGCGCACCCTGCCGTCGCCGCTGGTGTTCGTGGTGTTGCCGGCCCTGCCTCGTCGCACGGGAGGGCATGTGCCTCCCGGCGAGCGGTGAAGCCGGTCCCGATCACGTGGCCGCGCCGGGGCCTGGCAGCAGGTCGACGTCGCCGGCGTGCATCGGCTGGCCGCAGTGGGCGCAGCGCAGGTCGGTACGGCTGATCTCGCCGCATGCGTGGTGGCGGTAGAGGACGGGCGGTCCGGCTTGGCCGGCGAGCCATTTGTCGCCCCAGCCGGCCATGACCATGAGCAGGTCGATCAGTTCGGTGCCTTTGAGGGTCAGGTGGTA
>NZ_JBSFTC010000333.1:0-11347 GCF_053590415.1 Nonomuraea sp. NPDC003201 | reverse complement strand
GGGCAGGCCGCGCACCGGGCGGCCGTGGTTGTCGATGAGGCCCGTCTGGCGGGCGAGCGCCTCGCCGTCGCGGTAGACCCGCACGACGTAGCGCGAGCCCTTGCGCAGGCCGGCGGGCGCGAGCACCAGCACCTCGGCCTTGTGCCCGAACACCTCGCCGATGTCCTTGATCAGTCGCCGTGCGGTGGCGTTCGTGTCGAGCTCGGCCTCGATCACGATCCGCCCGCCCACCAGGTGCAGGCCGCTGGCGAACCGCAGCAGCGTGGAAACCTCCGCCTTGCGGCAGCACGGCTTCAGCACCGGCAGGCGGCTCAGTTCGTCTTTCACCACACCTGTCATGGCCATGCGTTAGTCCTCTCCCCCATCAGACCGGCTCTCAGCAGTCTCTCGCACCTTCGCGCCACGCCGACCAGGATCAACGCTTCTGGAGGAAAATCTCGTCCAGGACGGAGGCAAGACGTCGTGGGTCATGCCTCGGCGAGCCGTCCGCGGCGGCCACGTCGGCCATCACGAGCCGTGCGCCGAGCGCCGCCGCGGCCTTGTCCAGCGCACCGGGGTCGTCCACCACTCCGGTGTCGGCGAGCACGACGTCGATCGACAGGTCAGGAGCGTGCTGCCTGAGCACCTCCAGGTGTTGCTGGGGGGAGAAATCGTCCGTCTCACCAGGCTGGGGCGCCAGGTTGAGGGTCACGAGCCGCTTGGCCTTGGTCGAATGCAGGGCCCTGGCCAGCTCGGGCACCTTGAGATGCGGCAGCACGCTGGTGAACCACGATCCCGGCCCGAACACCACCCAGTCGGCCTCCTGCACCGCCTCGACCGCCTCGGGCCGCGCGGGCGGGTCCTCGGGCACGAGCGAGATCGCCTGCACCCGCCCAGGCGTCAGCGCGCACGCCACCTGCCCGCGCACGGTCGATCTGACGCCGTCGAGCTCCACCTCGGCCACGATGTCGAGCGGCACCGACGCCATCGGCAGCACCCGGCCGTGCGCGCCCAGCAGGCGTCCGACCCAGTCGAGCCCGGCCACGGGGTCACCGAGCAGCTCCCACAGGGCCACGATGAGCAGGTTGCCGACGGCGTGCCCGTGCAGATCGCCCTCACTGCGGAAGCGGTGCTGCACCACCTCGCTCCAGGTGCTGCCCCACTCGTCGTCGCCGCACAGCGCGGCCAGCGCCATCCGCAGGTCGCCGGGGGGCAGCACGCCGAGCTCGCGCCGCAGCCGCCCGCTGGACCCGCCGTCGTCGGCGACGGTCACCACGGCGGTCAACCGGTCGGTCACCATCCGTAATGCTGACAGGGACGCGTAAAGCCCGTGCCCGCCGCCCAGCGCCACGACGTGCGGCCCGAACCCCGAGAACGTCCGCGTGTACGTCCCGCGCTCCGGCACCGGGTTGCCCGCGGCCGGCCGCGCGAGCCGCACCGGGCACACCTCACCCTCCGAGGCCGGGTCCGGGTTCTCGTCACGCCCCACACCGGCCCCCTCGGAACCCGTACTCTCAGCACGCCCTTCGGAGCCCGGACCCACCGCGTCCGAGCGGGTCACGGCGCCGGGAAGATCACCGTCCGCCGACCGCGACGAACCTGCTGCTGCGAAGTCTTCATCGGTCACTCCCGCCCCACATCCCGATGGCTCACCTGGACCTCCATCCCGCGGTCGCGCAGGCGGGCGCCGACCTGTTCGGCCATGGCCACGCTACGGTGCTTGCCGCCCGTGCAGCCCACCGCGAGCGTCGCGTAGCTCTTGCCCTCACGCGCGTATCCGGCCGCGACCACCTGCAGGACCTCCTCGTACGCGTCGAGGAACTCCTTGGCCCCCGGCTGCCCGAGGACGTAGTCGCGCACGGGCGCGTCGAGCCCGTTCATCGGCCGCAGGTCCGGCACCCAGTGCGGATTGGGCAGGAACCGGCAGTCGACCACCAGGTCGGCGTCCACCGGCAGCCCGTACTTGAACCCGAAGGACACGACGTTGAGCCGCAGCCCCGGCCGGTCCTCGCCGCCGAAGTACGCGACGATCTTGTTGCGCAGGTCGTGGACATTGTGCGACGAGGTGTCGATCACCAGGTCGGCGTTGGCCCTGACCTCCCGCAGGATCCCCCGCTCACGGGTGATCCCGTCGACCAGCCGCCCCTCGCCCTGGAGGGGATGTGGCCTGCGGACGTTCTCGAACCTGCGCACCAGCTCCTCGTCGCTGGCCTCCAGGAACACCACCCGCACCCGCACGCCGCGCCCCTCGAGCTCCTCGATGGCCGCGTTGAGGTCGGTGGTGAAGGCCAGGCTGCGCACGTCGACGACGGCCGCCACCTTGTCGGCCGCCAGCTTGACCTTGCCCGCCTCCTCCGCCATCGCGAACAGCAGCCCGGGCGGCAGGTTGTCGATGACGAACCAGCCCAGGTCCTCGAGCGCTTTGGCGGCTGTGCTGCGCCCCGCCCCGGACATGCCGGTGACGATGACGAACGCCGGCTCGGTGCTCATTGCCTCTCTCCGTCCCGCACGCCCTGCCCGGGCGCGCCACCATGGCGGAGGCACCCGGACACGCCGTGGCATCCTGGCGAGATCATGGTGACTCTCCCTTCAGTGTCGACACGATGACCTCGGCGATGGACGGCCCGATGCCGGGAACCTCGCACATTTCCGCGGCAGTGGCCTCGCGTAGCTTCTTCACGGAGCCGAAGTGTTTGAGCAGCGCCTGCCTGCGCGCCGGCCCGAGGCCGGGCACGCCGTCGAGCGCGCTCTCCTTCACCGTCTTGGACCTCTTGGAACGATGGTAGGTGATGGCGAACCTGTGTGCCTCGTCCCGCACGCGTTGCAGCAGGTAGAGACCCTCGCTTGAACGAGGCATGATCACCGGCTGGTCATCACCGGGCAACCACACCTCCTCCAGCCGCTTGGCCAGCCCGCACACGGACACGTCGTCGATGCCGAGCTCGTCGAGCGCCCGCTGCGCGGCGGCCGCCTGGGGGCCCGCGCCGTCGACGACGACCAGGTTGGGCGGATAGGCGAACTTGCGCGGTTTGCCGGTCTCCGGGTCGATGGGGCCGTGGCCGGTGTCGTCGTCGGCGGCCAGCTCGCCGGTGGCCGAGCGTTCCTCCAGGTAGCGGCGGAAGCGGCGCATGATCACCTCGTAGATCGAGGCGACGTCGCCCTCCTTGGTCTTGACGGCGAAGCGCCGGTATTCGCTCTTGCGCGCCAGCCCGTCCTCGAAGACGACCATCGACGCCACGACGTTCTCGCCCTGCAGGTGGGAGACGTCGTAGCACTCGACGCGCAGCGGCGCCTGGTCGAGGTCGAGCGCGTCGGCGATCTCCTGCAGCGCCTTGCTGCGGGTGGTCAGGTCGCTGGCGCGGCGGATCTTGTGCTGCGCCAGCGACTCCTTGGCGTTGCGCTCGACGGTCTCCATCAGCGACTTCTTGTCGCCGCGCTGCGGCACGCGCACCTCGACGCGGGCCCGGCGCTGCTCGGTCAGCAGCTCGGCGACCGCGTCGTTGTCGGGCGGCAGCGCGGGCACGAGCACCTCGCGCGGCATCGAGTCGGGGCTCGCCTCGGCATACATCTGGAGCAGGAACTGCTCGACCAGCTCGCCGGGGGAGGCCTCCTCGACCTTGTCGACCACCCAGCCGCGCTGGCCGCGGATGCGGCCGCCGCGCACGTAGAAGACCTGAACGGCGGCTTCGAGCGGGTCCTCGGCCAGCGCGATCACGTCGGCGTCGGTGCCCTCGCCGAGCACCACGGCCTGCTTCTCCAGAGCCCGCTGCAACGCCTGGATGTCGTCGCGCAGCCGCGCGGCGCGCTCGTACTCCTGCTCGCCGGCGGCCTCGCGCATCTCCTTCTCGAGGCGCTTGATGAAGCGGCCGGTGTTGCCCGCCATGAAGTCGCAGAAGTCCTCGGCCAGCTCGCGGTGCTCCTCCGGGGTGACCCGGCCGACGCACGGCGCCGAGCACTTGTCGATGTAGCCGAGCAGGCACGGGCGGCCGATCTGGCCGGCCCGCTTGAACACCCCCGCCGTGCACGTGCGCACCGGGAAGACCCGCAGCAGCAGGTCGACGGTCTCGCGGATGGCCCACGCGTGCGAATAGGGGCCGAAGTAACGCGTGCCCTTGCGCTTGGCCCCGCGCATGACCTGCACGCGCGGGAAGTCCTCGCCCATGGTGACCGCGAGGTAGGGGTACGACTTGTCGTCGCGGTATTTCACGTTGAAGCGCGGGTCGAACTCCTTGATCCAGGAGTATTCGAGCTGCAACGCCTCGACCTCGGTGCCGACGACGGTCCAGTCGACGTCGGCGGCCGTGGTCAGCATCGTCTGGGTCCGCGGGTGCAGCGCGGAGAAGTCGGCGAAGTACGAATTGAGCCGCTGGCGCAGGCTCTTGGCCTTGCCGACGTAGATCACCCGGCCGTGCGCGTCCCTGAACCGGTAGACCCCCGGGGAATCGGGGATCGAACCCGGCTTGGGCCGGAAACTCAAGGGGCTGCCCGCTGATCTCGCCACATTCAAAGACTAGTAGCCCCCACCGACAAGGTTGCCCGCCGCGCCTTCCCACCAGGCGCGGCGGGCCCTCCCTGAAAAGGGGCCCGCCTACGCGAGCGTGATCTGGTCGCCCTCGACCTTGATCTGCTGCGCGGGCAGCGGCTTGTCGGCCGGTCCGTCCTTGACCGAGCCGTCCGCGATGGCGAACTTGCTGTTGTGACACGGGCAGACGATCACCCCGTCCGAGACGCTGCCGACCGTGCACCCGTTGTGCGTGCACACGGCGCTGAACGCCTTGAACTCGCCCGAAGTGGGCTGCGTCACCACGATCTTCTGGTCCTTGAAGATCGTCCCGCCGCCGACGGGGATGTCGGCGGTCTTGGCCAGCGCCCCACCGGCCTGCGGCGCGCCGGACTGCGGGGCGCTCGACTCGGAGGCGGTGCCGGCGGACTGTGCGGTATCGGTGCCGCCGCCGCAGGCGGTGAGCGCCAGCGCGAGGCCGCCCGCACCGACGCTCGCGAACACTGCACGGCGACTCTGAAGGTCATCTCCCATGCGCTCACCCAACCGCACCTAGGTGAGAAATTCATGAGACGCGATCTACGCGAGCTTGATCTTGTCTCCGTCCACGGTGATCTTCTTCTCCTCAAGCGGCTCGCTCGCGGGCCCGTCCTTGACGGAGCCGTCGCTGATGTTGAACTTGCTGCCGTGACAAGGGCAGTTGATCGTCTTGTTCGCGACGGTGGCGACCGTGCAGCCCGCGTGGGTGCAGACCGCCGTGAACGCCTTGAACTCCCCGGCGGTGGGCTGCGTGACCACGATCTTCTCGTTCTCGAAGACCTTCCCACCGCCTTCGGGGATATCGGCCGTGTCAGCCAGCGCCTTGCCGCCGCCGCTCTTCGCCTCGGCCTTCTTCTTCTTCGGCGACGACGACTCCTCGGCGGGCTCCTCCGCCGGCGGCTCCGCACTCGCCTCCGTCGTCGGCGAGCCGTAGCTCGCACACGCCGTCAGAACCGCCGCGAGCCCGGCGCCGCCGGCGCCGAGCATCATCGCCCGGCGAGTCGTTTCCGTCATGGTGTGTTCCTCCCAGATTGGCTTTCACTTCAGGTACGGCCAGCGCCCTCGCGCCGGTTCAGCGTGCCCGAGCCCAATCCGGTTCTCTACGCATAAGTACGTGTTCAGCAGGCAACTTCACGCCGTCACTTCACGCCGTCACTTCACCCGCCACTTCAGGCGACCACGATGCCGTCACCCTCGACCCTGACCTTGTAGGACGTCAGCGGGGCGCTCGCGGGCCCCTTGGTGGCCTTGCCGCTGTCGGCGGCGAACTCGCTGCCGTGACAGGCGCACCTGATGACGTTCTCCTTGGGGGTGCTGACCGCACAGCCCTTGTGCGTGCAGATCGAACTGAACGCCATGAAGACCCCCTGCGTGGGCTGGGTCACCACGACCTGCAGGTCCTCGATCACCTTGCCCCCGCCCACGGGCACATCGGCGACCTTGGCGATGACCTTGCCCTTGAGACTCGGCTGGGCCTTGGCATCTCCCCCGCCACACCCCGCCAACGCCAGCGCACACGCCGCGACCCCGGCCGCCCCCAGCACCTTGCGCCGCCCGAACCCCGCTTCGGAGCCCACTTCAGGCCCCGCTTCAGGCCCCGCTTCAGGCACGGCTGCGCCCCGCTCCGTAACCGTCATGAACTGCCGACCCTCCGCGTCGCCGCTGACCCCCTGCAGGTCAAGCCGTTACCACCACCCAACCTTATTGCCGCCACCCCTCGGTCCCCCCGCCGGGTAGCACCCCGCACCGCCGCCCTGTCGGCCACTCCACCCCGCCACAGCCACCACCGCGCGACATGGCCTCCAGCACCTCACCAGCCCCCAACCATCGACCCCGACGACCGGCCCAGCCGTTTCCCAGCCACCCCTCACCGACGAGAAGACCCAGCAATCCCCAGCCACCCGACCCAACAGCCCTCAACCAGCCACCCCAGCGAGGCGGCCAGCAGCCTTCAGCCATCCGCGCCAGCAAGGCAGCCCAACAGCCCCACCCGCTTACAGCGGCGAGGCGGCCCCGTAGTCCCCGGCCGCCCCACCGGCAAGGCACCCGACACCCCAACCGCTCCAGCACCGACGCAACCCGACACTCCCCAACCAGCGAAGCGGCAAAGCAACCCCCAGCCATCCGCACCGGCAACACGGCCCAGCAGCCCTCAGCCACTCACACCGAGGAGGCAGCCCCCGAACCACCCCCAGCGAAACGGCCCAGCAACCCCACAACCGTCGGCATCCCGGCAATCGGTTGCCGAGGCGAGAACTCGACTACCACCCGGCGTGATCGACGGTCAGCGGGCGGTAGGCCGGCGGTCAGCGCCGACGCCCACCCTGCCCATATGACTCTCACGACAGAACGCCCGACCACACCCCCCGTCAGACCCACCTGGTGGCGGCGTCCCTGGGTGGCCCCTCTGGCGGTGGTGGCGATCGCGTTCGTCGCCTTCTCACTGCCGCCGTACTTGTCCATGAACCCGGCCCAGTCCCGCGTGCCCGCCCCCGACTTCTTCCCACCCCACTTCGCGGTGCTGTCCCTGCACGTGATCTTCGGCTCGACCGCGATGATCACGTGCTGCCTGCAGATCTGGCCGTGGTTCCGCCAGCGCTATCCCCGCGCGCACCGCCGGATCGGCCGCGTGTACGTCTTCGGCGGCTGCCTGCCCAGCGGCGTACTGGGCCTGATCGTGTCGGTGACCACGCCGTACTTCGGCCCGGTGACGGCGGCCAGCGGCGTCGTACTCGCAACCCTCTGGGTGGCCTGCACGCTGGCGGGCTGGCGAATGGCCAGGCAGCGCAGGTTCGTCGACCACCGCCGGTGGATGATCCGCAGCTTCGCCCTGACCCTGTCCATCATCACGAACCGCCTCTGGGGCGTCGTGTTCACCATCGCCCTGTCGCCCGAACTGGAGACAACCTTCCATGGCGACGAGACGCTGCTGGCGAGCATGGTAAGCGCGCTGAGCGCGTGGCTGGGCTGGGTGCTGCCGCTGCTGTTCGCCGAGTGGTGGCTGGAGCGCGGCGACGCCGCCAAGCGCCGCGCCCGCGCCGCCGCAAGCCGCCAAACAGCCTGAACGCACGCTTCGCTTCACTACCACCCGCGCACAAAACCGGCTTCGCCCCGCTACCACCCCACGCACAACTACGGACACCGCCCAGCGCCACCGCGCACAACTACGAACGCTGCCCACGCCACCGCGCATGAGCACCCCACGTCCGCCCGACACCCGCTCGTGTGGACACCGCATCTCTCCGGCATCACCACTTCGCGCGTAAGCACGAATATCGCCAGGCACCAGCACTCCGCGCCTGACCTCGTCCAGCACGACCACCCACGTGGGCGCTGTCCCCCACCAGCAACGCCCGCGCGGACCCGGGGTGCCGCAGCGGTCCACACCGAGGCGGCCCCGCCGGACGCCCCGATCGGCCACACCGCCAGAACTGCCGCCCGCACGAGGACACCCTCGTGCGGGACTCCAGCACGAGGACACCGCCCCGTGCAGGATTCAGGCACGAGGACACCCCCCGTGCGCGACTCAGGAGAGAATCTTCCGCAGGAAGCGGCCCGTGTGGCTCTCGTCCACCAGCGCCACCTCCTCAGGCGTCCCACTGGCGACCAGCGTCCCGCCCCGGGACCCACCCTCAGGCCCCATGTCGATGATCCAGTCAGCGGTCTTGATCACATCGAGGTTGTGCTCGATCACGATCACCGTGTTACCGCCGTCGACCAGCCTCCCGAGCACTCCCAGCAGTCGCCGGATGTCCTCGAAGTGCAGCCCGGTCGTCGGCTCGTCCAGCACGTAGATCGTCCGCCCCGTCTGCCGCCGCTGGAGCTCCGAGGCGAGCTTGACGCGCTGCGCCTCGCCCCCGGACAGCGTGGTCGCGGGCTGCCCGAGCCGTACGTAGCCCAGGCCCACGTCGTTGAGCGTCTGCAGGTGGCGCTTGATCGCCGGGATCGCCTCGAAGAAGCCCAAAGCCTCCTCGATCGGCATGTCGAGCACCTCGGAGATCGTCTTGCCCTTGTAGTGGACCTCCAGCGTCTCCCTGTTGTAGCGGGCGCCGTGGCAGACCTCGCAGGGGACGTAGACGTCCGGCAGGAAGTTCATCTCGATCTTGATGGTGCCGTCGCCGGCGCACGCCTCGCAGCGCCCGCCCTTGACGTTGAAGCTGAAGCGCCCGGGCTGGTAGCCGCGCACCTTCGCCTCGGCGGTGGCCGCGAACAGCTTGCGGACGTGGTCGAACACGCCCGTGTACGTGGCCGGGTTGGAACGCGGCGTGCGCCCGATCGGCGACTGGTCGACGTGGACGACCTTGTCCACGTGGTCCATGCCGTTGATCCGCGAGTGCCGCCCCGGCACCGTGCGGGCGCCGTTGAGCTCCTTGGCCAGCGCGCTGTAGAGGATGTCGTTGACCAGCGTCGACTTGCCGGACCCCGACACCCCCGTGACCGCCGTGAACACGCCCAGCGGGAAGTCGATGTCGACACCCTTGAGGTTGTGCTCGCGCGCTCCCTTGACCGTGATCTGCCGCTTCCTGTCGCGCTTGCGGCGCTTGGCCGGGATCGCGATGCTCTTGCGCCCGGACAGGTACTGGCCTGTCAGCGACTCCTCGCTGCTCAGGAGGTCCTGGACGGTCCCGGACACGACGACCTGGCCGCCGTGCTCGCCGGCGCCGGGGCCGATGTCGACCACCCAGTCGGCCGCCGCGATCGTGTCCTCGTCGTGCTCGACCACGATCAGCGTGTTGCCCATGTCGCGCAGCCTGACGAGGGTGTCGAGCAGCCGCATGTTGTCACGCTGGTGCAGGCCGATGGACGGCTCGTCGAGCACGTACAGGACGCCGACCAGGCCGGAGCCGATCTGCGTGGCCAGCCTGATGCGCTGGGCCTCGCCGCCCGCCAGGGTGGCGGCGGCGCGGTCCATGGTCAGGTAGTCGAGGCCGACGTCGAGCAGGAAGCCCATGCGGGCGTTGATCTCCTTGACCACCCGCTCGGCGATGTGCATGTCGCGGTCGGACAACTTGAGCCCGGCCAGGAACTTCGCGCACTCGCCGATCGACATGGCCGCGACCTCGGCGATCGACTTGTCGGCGACGGTGACCGCCAGCGTGACCGGCTTGAGCCTGGCGCCCTTGCAGGCCGGGCACGGGATCTCCCGCATGTAGCCCTCGAACCGCTCGCGGGTCGAGTCGCTCTCCGCCTCGGCGTGCCGGCGCTGCACCCACGGGATGACGCCGTCGTAGGTGGTGTAGTAGGAGCGCTGGCGGCCGTAGCGGTTGCTGTAGCGTACGTGGACCTGCTCGTCGTGGCCGTACAGCAGCGACTTCTGCGCCTTCTTCGGCAGCTTCTCCCACGGCGTGTCGAGGGTGAACCCGACCGTGTGACCGAGCGCCTCGATCAGCCTGACGAAGTATTCGCTCGTGTGGCCGCCGGACCAGGGGTGGAGCGCGCCGTCGCCGAGCGTCCGCTCGGGGTCGGGCACCACCAGGTCGGGGTCCACCTCCATCTTCGTGCCGAGGCCCGTGCACTCGGGGCAGGCGCCGAACGGGGAGTTGAACGAGAACGAGCGCGGCTCCAGCTCCTCGAACGACAGGTCGTCGTAGGGGCAGTAGAGGTGCTCGGAGTAGAACCGCTCCCGGTTGGGGTCGTCCTCCGGCAGGTCGACGAACTCGAGCGTGATCGTGCCGCCGGACAGCTGCAGCGCGGTCTCGACCGAGTCGTTGAGCCGGCGCCGCGCCGACTCCTTGACAGACAGGCGGTCGACGATGACCTCGATGTCGTGCTTCTCGTACTTCTTCAGCTTCGGCGGCTCTTCCAGCCGCACGACCGTGCCGTCGACCCTGGCCCTGGCGAAACCCTTGGTCTGCAGCTCGCGGAACAGCTCGGCGTATTCGCCCTTGCGGCCCCTGATGACCGGCGCGAGCACCTGGAAGCGGGTGCCCTCCTCCAGGTCCATCACGCGATCGACGATCTGCTCGGGCGTCTGCCTGGCGATCGGCCGCGCGCACACCGGGCAGTGCGGCTTGCCGATGCGCGCCCACAGCAGCCTCAGGTAGTCGTAGACCTCGGTGATCGTGCCGACGGTCGAGCGCGGGTTCTTGCTGGTGGCCTTCTGGTCGATCGACACCGCGGGCGACAGGCCCTCGATGAAGTCGACGTCGGGCTTGTCCATCTGGCCGAGGAACTGGCGGGCGTACGCCGACAGCGACTCGACGTAGCGCCGCTGGCCCTCAGCGAAGATCGTGTCGAAGGCCAGGCTCGACTTCCCGGAGCCGGACAGGCCGGTGAAGACGATCAGCGAGTCTCGCGGCAGGTCGAGCGAGACGTCCTTGAGGTTGTGTTCTCGTGCACCACGCACGATCAGGCGGTCTGCCACGGCGATCCCGGAGGTCAAAAGGCGGATAGGTCCACGGGGGATGGTAGACGGAGGCTCCGACAATTTCGGCGGACCGTTGCCCGGCCCCCGAAAATCCGTCCCTCACAGGTTACGGCCATCTCCCACCCCGGCAGGAGCCCTTCCACATTCAACCAGCTGACCTGCGGCTTTATGCCGGGCGCCAGCCCACGCCCCCAACTGATGAAATATCCAGACATGACCGTCCTACTCGCGCTGCAGGCCGAGCTGGCCTCGGCCACCGGCCGGCTGCTGGCCACGGCCGCGTCCCTGTCCGACGCCGACCTCGCCGAGCCCTCCCTCCTGCCCGGCTGGACCAGAGGACACGTGCTCGCCCACGTCGCGCAGAACGCCGACTCCCACCTCAACCTCCTGACCTGGGCGAAGACGGGCGTCAAAGTCCCACAGTACGCCTCCCACGAGGCCAGAACCGCCGCGATCGAGGC
>NZ_JBSFTC010000332.1:0-11366 GCF_053590415.1 Nonomuraea sp. NPDC003201 | reverse complement strand
ATGCGGGTCGCGGAGGTCAACGTGACGGTCGACGACGTCCGCCTCCCGGGCGAGCCCCGCCCGCCCCCCCGCGCCCCCCCCCCCCGCGACACACCCCCCCCCCCCCGCCGCGCCCCCCCCCCCCTCCCCGCCAGCGGCGGGGGGCCGGCCCTCCTGGCGCCACCCCGTCCACACCCCCCCGGCCGGCGCCCCCCCCCCGCGACCGCCCTCGCGGCGGTCGCTGCCTGCGCCTGCCCGTGACGGCACGCGTCTGTTGCGGCGGCCGCCGCGGCCGGGCATCGTAGGAGCGCCGTTCCCTTCCTGGAGGCGGACCATGACGCTGGTGCGGGGGTGAGGGTTTGTCCGGCAGGCCCGCGTCGTTCGCCCGTCGGCTTTCCGCTCTGGACCCGCGGTTGCTCGACCTCGCCCTGGCGGTCGCGCTGGGCGTCGGCACCTCCTTGTGGGAGGTGCTGGAGCTGGGCAAGGGGCGCCCGGCCGATGCGCAGTCGCTGGCGCTGACCGCGCTGGTGAACGCGCCCCTCGCGCTGCGCAGGCGGGCGCCGTTCACCGTCCTGGTCGTCTCGACGTCGGCTGCGCTGCTCTACCACCTGCTGGGCCACCACCCGGGGCTCAACAGCATCGGCCCGCTGCTGGCGCTGTACTCGGTGGCGGCGCACGGTTCCTGGCAGGCCGGCGCGGGCGGGGCGGTGCTGGTGGTGGCCGAGTGGACGCATGCCTCGGTCAACCAGCCCGGCGTGGCGCTGTGGTCGGCGCTGGGCCAGTCGCTCATCGTGGGCGGCTGGGCCTTCACCACGGGGACGATCGTGCGCCTACTGGGCGCGCGCGGCAAGCAACTGGCCGCGCTGGCCGAGCAGTTGGCCGCGGAACGGGACGCGGCCGCCCGCCGGGCGGTGACGCGCGAGCGGGTGCGCATCGCCCGGGAGCTGCACGACGTCGTCGCACACCACATGTCGGTCATATCCGTACAGTCCGGGTTAGGCCGTTACGTGGCGCTGTCCGACCCCGCCACCGCGCACGCCACGCTGGGCGTCATCGCCGACACCAGCCACGAGGCGCTCACCGAGATGCGGCGCCTGCTGTCGATCCTGCGCGTCGAGGCCCACGAGCAGGACGAAGGGCGCTACTCCACGATGTCCCGCCTGAGCGACCTGGAGACCCTCGTGGAGCGCATGCGCGCGGCCGGGCTGAACGTCCGGTTGACCGTCGAGGGCCCGGCCAGGACACTGCCGCCGGGCCTCGACCTGTGCGCCTACCGCATCGTCCAGGAGTCGCTGACCAACGTGCTCAAGCACGCCGGGGCCGGCCGGGCGGACATCAACCTGACCTACGCCCCCGACAAGCTGACCCTCCGCGTCACCGACGACGGCGCGGGCCCCGCCCCGGGACCAGGCCGTGGCGGGCACGGGTTGATCGGCATGACCGAACGTGTCAGGCTCTACCAGGGAACGATCACCACAGGCGGTCGCCCGCAGGGCGGCTTCGAGGTTCTGGCGACCTTCCCGCTCTCCCCCTCCGAAGTGGACGAACGGATCTGATGACCAAGGTCCTGGTGGTGGACGATCAGGTGCTCATCCGGGCCGGCCTGGCGGCGCTGCTGCGGGCCGCCGGGCTGGAGGTGGTGGGCGAGGCTGTGGACGGCGAGGAGGCCGTGCGCCTGGCCGCCGAGCTCCGGCCCGAGGTGATCCTCATGGACATCAGCATGCCGCGACTGGACGGCATCACCGCCATGGAGCGCATCCTGGCCTCCGCCGCCGGCCTCCCGCCCAAGGTCCTCATCCTGACCACCTTCGACCTGGACGAGTACGTCTACAACGCCTTACGCCTGGGGGCCAGCGGCTTCCTGCTCAAGGACACCTCCCCCGAGCGCATCATCTCGGCCATCGGCGCCGTCGCCGCGGGTGACGTGCTGCTGGCGCCGGGCATCACCAAGCGCCTGATCGAGGCGTTCATCGTCCCGCCCACGCCCCCGCCCTCCCTCGACGGCCTGACCGCCCGCGAGACGGAGGTGCTGTGCCTGGTGGGGCAGGCGCTGTCGAACAAGGAGATCGCCGACCGGCTGTCGGTGAGCGAGGGCACCATCAAGACCCATCTCAACCGGCTGATGAGCAAGCTGGGCCTGAACAGCCGCGCGCAGGCGGTGGTGCTGTCCTACGACTGCGGCCTGGTCAAGCCCGCCGCCCACTGACCGGCGCCTCAGCAGGCGGTACGGCCTCTCCCGTACGGGCGACTGCCTGAGTCACCCCGATGGCGCGCCTGGACCTGCCCGGCTGTCCCGGTGTCGTGGAGCTGCCGGCCAGTATGGGTTCGGCCGAGGATCCCACCGAGTTGTCCGGGCCGGTGACGATCGGGATCACCGGTCCCCTCCTCCGCCGGAGGCGCTGCGGCCTTCGAGGCGGCCGATCGCCTGGGTTCCGGCGTTGCCGCGCAGGCCCGCGGCGTAGTGCCAGCCGTTCAGCGCGCCGGGCTGGGTGAAGTCGACGCGGCCCTGGGTCGTGCTCGTCATGATCTGGGACCAGCCCCAGCCGCGCCCGCGGTCGACCCACGTGCTGATCGCGTTGCCGTCGAGGACGAACGCCCAGCGATCGGCGGGCTCCAAGGGCCCCGTGGCGCAGCAGGCGCTGGTGAGTTTGCCGTCGATCCTGATGTCGATGCCGTGCTGGCCCTTGATCCCGGTCCAGGCCATGACGTAATTGCGCTCGTCCTTGACCAGCCCGTTGAACAGGGCGTCCTGCCCCTTCCCCGTGCCGGCCCATTTGCCGTGGTCGACGATCACCACGGCCCGGGAGCTCTTCGGCCCGGAGCCATGGGCGACCAGCCCGTAGTAGGCGCCCGGCCCCTGCGCCCGCAGGGTGCCCGCGCCGAAGGTCAGCTGCGGCAACGCCTCGCTCGCCGACGGCTTGTGGAGCGTGTAGCCGGCGCTGGAGTCGATGTCGAAGGTGTCGTCCACGCCGACCTCGGGGTATGCCTCGGGGGCGAAATCGACCGTCGATCTGCTGATCGTCTGGATCGCGTGCTCGCCCCAGCTCGCGGTGGCGGTGAAGTCCGCGGTCTGTCCGGTCAGCACGGCCGATTCGGACCGTACGGCGAACGCGACATGACGGGCTTCGCCGGGCTTCAATGAGCTGATCACATCAGACTCGGCGGCGGTCGCGGTCCAGCCCTTCGGGGCCGACAGCCGCACTCGGACGTTCCTCGCCGGCTTGGCGGTGTCGTTGACCACCGAGACGATCGCCGTCCCGGCGCCGGAGCCGGGAGAGATCGCGGCCGGAGCCTGGTACACCGAGAGCCGGGAGTCGACGGCCCGGAATCGTGGACGCTCGTCGGGCACGGAGACACGACCGCTGACCAGCGTGGGCGGTGTGCCGTGGCGGCCCGAGCGGGCGCCGAAGATCGACAGCCCGCCGCCGTCGGAGGCGAAGCGCAGGGTGACGGTGTCGGCGTCGCCGAGTTGCCGCGTGGTGATCGGGATCGCGACGCGGTAGCCGTAGCGGTTGCCGAAGTCCCCCGTGATCGAGCCGCGTGATCGGCCGGCCAGCGCCGTCGGACCGTGGGGATCGTCGGGCAACTCGATCACCGGCAGCGAACCGCCGTTGACGGACACGGTGAGGCGGGTGGGGTAGCGGCGCGCGCTGGTCACGTTGTTGGGGTCGTACCAGCCGCGTGCCTGGGCGGCCGCGATCTCCGCCACCAGGGTCGCCCCGCGCGCCCGGCCCGTGCGTACCTCCTCCGGCACCTTGACCTTGTACTCGAAGTAGCCACGGCCGTAACCGGTGACCCAGTCCGACCCGCCGGTGGTCCTGGCCTGGGCTCCGCCGGTCCACTCCTGTGCGGTCACCTCGCCTGCCGGGAAGCCGGTTTCGCCGTCAGGACCGGGGGTGTCGAAGGTGAGGTAGTTCTCGGCGACGGTCCTGCCGCCGGCCTCGAGCCAGATCCACAGGTGCCCGGCCCGCAGCTCGCCGGGTGCGGTGACTGACACGGTGCCGGCGTCGGAGACGCCGTACCGCGACGGGGCGACCGGCCGAGACCCGCCGCCGGCGTCGGAGACCCAGAGGCCCTCGTCGTCGTATCCGCCGATCTTCCACCGGAGCTCGGCCCGGGAGAGATCGTCATCGGAGAAGTGGCTGATCCTGACCGGGACGTCGATCGCGCCTCCACGCTCGACGGTGCGTGTCGATGGGCCCATCAGGGAGATAGCGTCGTCGCCCTGGAACATCTCGATGCCACGGGACAGGCCATTATGGTCCGTGAACTCCGGCTGGTTCGGCTGCCGGTCGAAGGTGACCGGGCTGTGGACCTCCTGCTCGGTTTCGGCCAGTTGGACGCCGACGTAGCCGTTCAGCCTGGGATAGGCGCGGAAGAGGCCCGCCGTGTGCGGGAACTGTCCGGACCTGATGGCGAACTCGGAGTTCAGCCAGGGCTGTCCGCTCTGGGCGCCGTCGTTGAAGTTCCAGGTGGAGCCCGGCTTGACCTGAGCGTCGAACCCGTCCAGGAGTCTCTTCCACTCGTCGTAGGTGGACAGGTAGTAGTGGAAGTCGTTGAGATCGGTGTCGAGGTGGCCGTTCTGGCAGCAGGCGGAGTTGTCGACGACCAGCCGGGTCGGGTCGAGGGTGTGCGCAAGCTGCACCATCCTGCGCACGTACGGGAATGCCGCCGCCGGGATCGGCTGCTGCCACGGTTCGTCGTTGATGCCCCAGGATTCGTTGAAGATCGTCCAGATCACGATCGACGGGTGATTGTGATCACGCTGGAACGTGTCGCGCAGCAACCCCTCGAAGAGCCGCTCCGCCTCCTCCCCCAGGGAGTGCCAGCCCGCGTTGGGGAGGTCGTACCAGATCATCAGCCCGAGCTTGTCCGCCCAGTGGTAGTAGGCCGGTTCGTTGACCTTGAGGTGGTTCCGGATCACGTTGAACCCGAGCCTCTTGGCGTTCTTCAGGTCGAGCAGGACCGACCCGCGGCCCGGCTCGGCCTCCGTCCCGGTGCGCAGATCGGGGCCGGCGGTGACCCCGGTGTAGGTGTACAGGCCCCACGGGTTGTAGCCCTGGTCGAGGACGCCGCGCAGGTAGACCGGCCGGTTGTTGAGATGGATGTACTGGTATTCGCCGGTGTGGCCGGGCGCCCATTGACGGTCGATCGTGCGCATCCCGAAGGTGGTCCGGATGCCGTCGTCGTCGCCCAGCCGGATGTCGGCGGTGTACAGGGCCGGATCGTCCGGCTCCCACAGGCGCGGGCGCTCGATCGGGATCCGCGCCGTGCCCTTGCCGTCACTCAGGGGTACGGTGACGGCGCCGGCGACCTTTCCGCCGGGGTCCTTGATCTTCACCGTGGCGGTTCGCGCGCCGACGGCGGTGACGTCGATCTTCGCGGCCGCCGCGGACGGGGTGCGCGCGTCCCCCTCGAAGGTCAGCTCCGGGGTCACCCGCGTCTGGACGAGCCGGGCGTCGGTGTACGGCTCGATCCACACCGACTGCCAGATGCCGCCGACGTCGGTGAACCAGCCGGTGTTCTCCCCGTCGGGCACGCCCGTCTGCTTGCCCATGGGGTAGGGCGATTCGGGCGTCGTCGGTGGCGCGACCACCCGGATCGTCACCGTGTGGGTCGAGCCCGGAGCAAGTGCGCCCAGCCCGGCGCTGATCTCGGTGTAGCCGTTCCCGGAGTAGGGCAGCACCGGCCGGCCGTCGAGCCAGACCGCCGCGCCCCAGTCGGCGGCCCCGATGCGCAGCCGCACCTGCCCGGAGAAACCCTTGGGCACGGTGAACGAGCGCCGGTACCAGACCGTCCCGCGGTAGCCGGAGAAGGCGCTGCGGAAGATCTCCTTGGTCGCCAGTTCCTCCTCGCCCCAGGCGGCAAGCGACTGGTAGCCGAACGGCACCCGGATCGCCTTGCCCAGCGGGTGACCCGGGTCGAACCACCGCTCACGCTCTCCCACGTCGCCGGGGTCGAAGTCGAACGACCAGGTGCCGTTGAGCGACAGCCACGCGTCGCCGGTGAACGGGCGCCGATCGGCGTCCGGGCGCGGGTACTCCGTCCTGGCCGGCTCGTCAGGCTTCAGCTTGAGGGTGAGCGAACTTCCCACGGTCGCCGATGCGAAGGCGTATCCCTCCTTGGCCGCGACCACGAGGGCGCTGCTGTCGGGCACGCCGGCCAGCGTGAAGGTGCCGTCCATCGCGGTCGTCGCGTAGACCCCGGACCTCGAGGCGTGCACGCCGGCCCCTGCGATCGGCATGCCGTCACGGGCGTCCACCACCCGGCCTCGTACCTCGATCGTCCCGCCCTGCGCGGGGCCCGCCGCCGCAAGCGCGGGCTCGGCGGAAGCGACAGCGGGGGCGACGGCGGGGGCGACGGCGGAGGCGGCGGTGGGGGTGAGGGCGGCCGGGGACAGCAGCGTCAAGGCGGTGACCAGCCCGATAGCGAACGCCCGCCGATTCCTCGCGCCGGCTAACATCCCTCGGCCTCAGATCGCGCCTGCTCGATGGCGGCCGGACGCAGCTGTGCCGCGCGGAGCCGGGAGACGTCCAGCTTGCTGGAGCGGTCGAAGCGATAGATCCCGTTCTGTTCCTGGAAGACGTCGGTGAGCTGGGTGTAGCAGTAGCCGAACATCCGGGGGTCGTTCAGCAGGACCCCGACCAGGCCGGCGAACCGCTGCTGGAGCTCCTCCTCGCTGACGGGACGCTCGCCGTATCCCCAGGAGCTCTCATCGGGGCGCACGTCCGGATTCCACCAGATGCCGCCGAACTCGCTGCAGAAGTACGGCTGCCCCTGGTACGGCACCGACCACGGCGTGCCGTCGGGATCGGCGTTGACGTACGGCGTCCCGTCGGCCAGGCCCGCCATCAGCTTTCCGAACACCTCGGGATCCTGCTCGTAGCAGTGCGAGTCGTAGACGTCGGCGCCGGGGACCCGGTGCGCGTAGCCGGACGCGTCGATCACCGGGCGGGTGGGGTCGGCCGCCTTCGTGGCCAGGTACATGCCCCGGGTGACGTCGTCGAGCACGGTGATCCGGTCGTGCAGCCGCTGCCAGGTCTCGTTGAGCGGGCACCAGCCGACGATGCTCGGGTGGGAGTAGTCGCGCTCGACCGCCTCCAGCCACTGGGTCACGAACGACGCGGTCGGCCGCTGGTTGTCGCCGGGCGGCCCGCTGAGGTTGGCCCCCCAGTCCCCGAACTCGCCCCAGACCAGGAAACCCGCCCGGTCGGCGTGGTACAGATACCGCTCCTCGAACACCTTCTGGTGCAGCCGTGCGCCGTTGAACCCCGCGGCCACGGCCAGCTCGATGTCGCGGCGCAGGGCCTCGTCCGTGGGCGCGGTCATCAGGCCGTCGGGGTAGTAGCCCTGGTCGAGCACGAGCCGCTGGTAGCGCACCTCGCCGTTGAGCAGGACGGCGTGCCCGTCGATGGCGACCGAGCGGAGCCCGGCGTAGCTGGTGGCGGTGTCGACCACGGCGCCGTCGCCGTCGAGCAGGTCGATGCGCAGGTCGTACAGGTGCGGGTCCTCGGGGGACCACAGCCGTACCCGGTCCTCCGGCAGCGGCAGCCAGACTTCGGCGGCCAGGTCGAGGTCGGCGCGCGCCCTCGCCTGCGCGAGGTCGCCGGCCTGGTCCGACACCGTCACCCTGACGGCGTGCCCGGGGCGGTTGCCCGACACCGGCACGGTGACGCGGAACGCGGAGGCCGCGACGTTCGGCGTGATCCGCGGCCGGCCGAGGTGCGTGCCGGGCACGGGCTCGCACCACACCGTCTGCCAGATGCCGGTGGTGCGCCCGTAGTGCGCGCCGCGCCCCTCGTAGTCGGTGCTCTGCTTGCCGCGCGCCTGCGGGCCGGAGCGGGCGTCGCGGGCGCGCACGACCACGGTGTACGTGTGCGCCGGATCGGCCGCCGCGGTCAGATCGCAGGTGAACGGGGTGAACCCGCCCCGGTGCCGGCAGGCTTCGACGCCGTCCACCCACACCGTGGTGTCGTGGTCCACCGCCTGGAAGTGCAGCAGCACCCGCTGCCCGGCCCAGTCCTGCGGCACCCGGACGGTGCGGCGGTACCAGACGGCCGGGTGGAAGTCCGGATCGCCGATGCCGGACAGCGACGCCTCCGGGCAGAACGGCACGACGATCTCGCCGGTCAGCTCCCGGTCGAGCAGGCCCCGCTCCAGCCCGGAGTCGCCGGGATCCCTCTCGAACTGCCAGGTTCCGTTGAGGCACCGCCATGCGGGGCGGACGAACTGCGGACGCGGGTACTCGGGACGGGGAATGACGGTGTTCACAAGACTCGCTTTCTCCGGGGATTCAGGACTTGACGGCACCGGCGATGCCCTCGACGAAGTACCGCTGCAGGACGACGAACAGCGCGACGACGGGCAGCAGCGAGATCGTCGCCGCGGCGGCCATGCCGGACCAGTCGGTGGTGTTCTCGCCGACGAACGCCAGCATGCCGACGCTGACGGTGCGCAGGTCGGGCCGGGAGAACGTGAAGACCAGCGGCAGGAAGAACGCGTTCCAGGTGTTCAGGAAGGTGAGCACGGTGACCGTGGCCGTCACCGGCTTGGCCAGCGGCAGCATGATGCGGAAGAAGACGGTCAGGAACCCGGCGCCGTCGATGAGCGCGCTTTCGGACAGTTCCTTGGGGATGCCGCGGAAGTATCCGGCGTAGAGCAGGATCGCCGACACGTTCGCGGCACCCGACATCGCCACGATCATGCCCGTCAGCGAGTTCAGCAGGCCGAGCTGCTGGGAGAGGTCGACCAGCGGGATGATGGTGTATCCGGCCGGGACGAACAGCGTGGCGACCAGGACGCCCATGACGATCCGGCGCCCGCGGAAGTCGTGGCGGGCCAGGACGTAGCCGGCCATGGCGCACCGGACGAGCACCACCACGACCGTGCTCACCGTGACGATCACGGTGTTGAGCAGGTACTTCCCGAACTGCGCGCTGCTCCACGCGCGCTCGTAGTTCTCCCATGCCGGGTCGTCGGGCACGAGGCCGAGCCCTTGGGTGAACACCTCCGCCGACGTTTTCAGCGACGCCGAGACCATCCACAGGAACGGGTAGATCCACAGCAGGCAGCCGATGGCGAGCGCGGCGGCGGCCAGCCACCAGGGCAGCCGGCGCAGCGTCGCGCTCCAGGTCCGGCGCGGGCGGGGGCGGGTCTGCGCGACCGTGCTCATGCCGCCCTCCTGGTCCGCCGGGCGGCGCGAACCGCGAGCAGTTGCAGGATGCCGACGAGGCAGACGAACAGGCCGAACAGGACGGCGGCCGCGGAGGCGTACCCGAGCCTGGGGATGGTGGCGGCGAAGGCCCACCGGTAGATGTAGACCTCGATCACCTCGGTCGAGTAGAACGGGCCGCCGCCGGTCATGGTCAGGACGAGGTCGAAGACCTGCAACGACGCCTCGATCGACAGCAGCGTGATGATGACCAGGAAGGGCTTGAGCAGGGGCAGGGTGATGTGCCGCAGGATCGCGGGCGCGCCGGCGCCGTCGAGGCGTGCCGCCTCGTACACCTCGTTCGGCACCGTCTGCAACGCGGCCAGCCAGTAGACCAGGGTGATCCCGAACCACTTCCACACGTACACGGCGATCGTCGTGCCCAGCGCCGTCGACGACTGGCCGAGGAAGTCGATGCCGTCCGTCACCAGGCCGGCCTCGCGTAACGCGAGGTTCACCGGGCCACTGGCCGGGTCGAAGACGAACTGCATGACGACGCCGACGATCGCCGTGGTGGTGACCACCGGCAGGAACAGCGCGGTACGGAACAGCTTGCGCAGCGGCATGCGGGGCGAGTTGAGCAGGATCGCGACCAGCAGGGTGACCAGCACCTGGAGCGGCACCGCGCAGACCATGAACGTCAGCGTCAGCCGGAACGAGCTCCAGAACATCGGGTCGGCGAGGACCTCGCGGTAGTTGGCCACGCCGATGAACGTCCGGCCCGTGTCGAACCCGTTCCAGTCGGTGAGCGAGTACGCGTAGCTCCCGATGATCGGGTAGACGGTGAACGCGCCGTACAGCAGCACGGTCGGGGCCAGGAACAGCCAGACGTACGCGGTGCCGCGCGGTCGCGTTCCCGGCGCGGCAGGGAGTGCGACCGTCATCCGCTCGTCTCCGGAGCGCGCTGCCCGGTGCCGCCCGTGGTGCTCTGGTCGACCACCAGCCGCCAGGGCGCCTCCAGATGGACGGGCGGGCCCTGGTCTCCCTCGACGCGCTCCAGGAGGCGGGTCACGGCGAGCTCGGCGATCCGCTCCTTGTCGGGCGCGATGGTGGTGAGCGCCGGATTGGCGAACCGGCCCTCCTCGATGCCGTCGAACCCGACGACGGCGACGTCCTCGGGCACCCGCAGCCCCCGGGACACCACCGCCCGCACCGCTCCGATGGCGAGCAGGTCGTTGTAGCAGAACACCGCGTCCGGCGGCTCCGCCAGATCGAGCAGCTGGTCCATCGCGCGCCGGCCGTCTTCGCGCTGGTAGCGCCGCACCCGTACGGTGAGCGCGGGCCGGAGGGGGAGCCCCGCCTTGGCCAGCGCCTGCTCGTACCCGTCGGACCGGTGCGCCGAGGTCTGCCTCCGCGCCGCGGCGGTCTCCGAGCGCGGCAGGTGGGGCACGCCGATGGCGGCGATCCGGGTGCGGCCCAGCGAGATCAGGTGCGCCGTGGCACTGCGGGCCGCGGCGGTGTCGTCGATGGCCACGTGGTCCATGCCCTCCACCCGCATCTCGCCCAGCATCACCGTCGGGCAGTTGCCGGCCCAGCTACGCAGCTCGTCCTCGGTCAGGCCGAGCGGGCTGAAGATGAACCCGTCGAAGAGGGCCGACCGGTCCCGCCGCATGACGATCTGCCGCTCCCGCTCGGCCACCCCCTCGGTGCGGTCGATGAGCACCGTGTACCCGCGCTCCTCGGCCCGATCCACCACGTGGGCGGCCAGTTCGGTGAAGTACGGCACGTCCAGCGGCAGCACGAGGGCCAGCAGGTTCGACCGCCCCCGGTTCAGGCTGCGCGCCGCGACATTGGGCCGGTAGTCGAGTTCGTCCAGGGCGCGCTGGACCTGCGCGCGGGTCTCCTCCGACACGTAGGCGAAGTTGTTCACGACGTTGGAGACGGTCCGCACGGAGACTCCGGCCAGCCGCGCAACGTCACGTTGTGTCACCACGGTCGTTCACATCCTCCAGGGGAAGCCGATGACATTGAGTTCATACAAGAGTCTTGCCGCGCGGCATGCCGCGTGGCAAGAATGAATTTGCCGCGCGGCAACATTTTTTTACGCGACGTTCACAGCCGCCGGTGGAAGGCAGGACCGATGACCGCGATGACTCGGCGGGGATTCCTCTCCGCAGCAGGCACCCTGGCCGCCGTGGCGGCGACCGGCGCGTGCGGTGGCGGCGGAGGCGGTGGC
>NZ_JBSFTC010000331.1:0-11367 GCF_053590415.1 Nonomuraea sp. NPDC003201 | reverse complement strand
TGAAGGGCCGGCTGTCGATCCTCGTGCTGTTCCTGGTGGCCAACACGCTGCCGCAGGAGGCGCTGGCCTACCCGCTGTACTACCTGGCCACCAGGTCCTCCGAACGCACCACCGCCAGCCCGGCCATGCTCCCGTCGCCGGGCGCCATCCCGGCCGACGTCGGGAACCACACGGCCGTCTCCCCGACGGTCCCGACGCCCTGGACGCCGGGCACGTAGGGGACGGCGGGCGTCCCGAAGTAGGAGGCGCCGCCCGCGCACAGCAGGTCCAGCGGCGTGACCGGGGCGGCGCGTACGCGGACCAGGCTCTCCCCCGGCCCGGCCACCGGCGCGGGGACGTCGCCGACCACAGGAGGCCGGCCGCACGTCTCCACCCGGGCCGCGCGCATCCGGCCGTGCTCGCCGGTCATCAGGTCGCGATGTCCGGGTACGGAAGCCGGAAACCCACCAGCCGCCGCGCGTACTCCGTCTGGAAGCCCAGCGGCGGGTGGTCGCGCTCGAACATCGCGATGAACAGGGTCAGCGTGAGGAACGGGTGCGCCCCCAGCTCGAACAGCTTCGGGTAGTCGTGCGCGGCCAGCGCCTCGCGCTCGGCGTCGTCGAGGCGCAACCAGGTGGACGACTCGCCGGTGTGGCAGCCGAGGATGCGGTTGGCGTACTCGGACTCCCACCACTCGACGGTGGCGCGCGGCTCCTCGCGGTAACGCTCGACCAGCTCGGGGTCGCGGTCGACGGTGAAGAGGAACTTGTTCAGCAGATACTTGCTCATGAAGACCCTCCGCTCGGATACCAGGTGAAGTACGCCTCCATGGTGTGGAACAGGTCGTACGTGTCCACGTAGTCGGCCTTGCGGCCCTCCCCCGCCACCCCCATCATCAGCATGAAGTCCATGAACCCGTGCGTGGCGTTCCCCGGCAGGTGGAGGCTGTCCAGGGTGACCTCCGACAGGCAGCCCTCGATGTCCCCGGTGGAGATCCACTCGACGGCCTTGCGGTCGAACTCCGGGTCGGGCCCGTGCGGCCCGAACTGGCGCGGCCCGCCGAGCTCCAGCGACAGGTGCCCGGTGCCGATGACCGCCACCCGCCGGTCCGCCGGCCAGGACTCCACGAGCTGCCTGATCGTCCTCCCGAGCTGCACGAACCGCTGGGGACGCGGCAGCGGCGGGGCGAAGATGTTGGTGTAGACGGGCACGATCGGCAGGTCGGCCTCGGGGCGCAGGGTGATGATCGGGCACGTGATCGAGTGGTCGATGCGCAGCTCGTTGCTGAAGGCGAGGTCGAAGCCGGCGTCCAGGCCCTCGCGCAGGATGTACGCCGACAGGTCCTCCTGGCCCTTCAGCACCATCCGCGGCAACCCGAACTCGCGTTCCTCGTTGTAGAAGTTCGCGTCGTAGAAGGGCGCCTTGCCGACCAGGAACTGCGGCATGTTGTCCAGCCACAGCTGGTGGAAGTGGTCGGAGCCGACCATCACCAGCACGTCGGGCCGCGCCCTCGTGAGGGTCTCCCTGAACGCCTCCACCTTGCGCACCCACTCGTCGGCGAACGGCGGGCGGTCCTCGCCGGTGGAGGTGCTGGCGCGGTAGTAGAAGGGGTGGTGGGTGGATGCGATGACCGCGACGAGTTCAGCCATGCGTACCTCCGTTGGCGGCATACGGCTCGGGCGGGACGGGACGGTTGTTGAGGTCCACCGAGAGGAAGATGTCGTTGGCCACGGGACGGCGCAGCTCCTCGGCGAGCTGCCCGATCAGCCCGGCCGTCCTGGCCAGCAGCGCGAAGCCGCGCAGCAGCTCCAGCGGCAGCCCCAGGTCGGCCAGCGCCGCGCCGCACGCGCCCGCGCCGTTGAGCGGCAGCGTCCGGCCCAGGACCTGGGGGTGGACGCGGCCGACGGCGGCGAAGAGCGACAGGTGCGGCCCGAACAGGCCCTCCTCGGCCGCGATCTCGAACAGCCGGGCCGTGCGCGGGTCGCCGTCCTTGTGCACGTGGTGACCGAGGCCGGGGACGCGCCCGCCCGCCGCGCGCCGGGCCCGTACGGTCTCCAGCGCCAGGGCTTCCCAGCCGGCGTCGTCGGCCGGGAGGGGGTCCTGGTCCCGCAGCATGTCGTTGAGGAAGCGGCCGCAGTCCTCGGTGACGCCGAGGAAGCGGGAGCCGCCGCCGAGCAGCCCGGCGGCCAGCGCTCCCTGGACGGAGTCGGGCGCCGACAGGTACGTCAGCCGCGTCACGATCGCGGTGGGTGTGAACCCGTGGTCGGCCAGCGCGGCCAGCACGGCCTCGAACACGCGCACCTCGCCGCGGGCCGGGCGGCGCTGCGTGGCCAGCCAGAACGCCAGCTCCCCGAAGCCCACCTCGCCCATGACGTCGGCGGCCAGGTCATGGCCGAGCAGGGTGATCGTCTTCAGCGAGGACGCCCCGAGCGCGGTCGGATACTCCTTCGGCTCCTCGCCACGACCGCCGGCCCCGCCGACCGCCTTCTTCGCGTTCCCGCCGATGCCGACCCCGTCGCCGCCGCTCATGACCGCGCCTCTTCGGAGGATCCCGAGGTCGGCTCGGCGCGGGTGAGCCACTTGCGCAGCTCCGTGCCGTGCTCGTCGAGCTCCGGCGGCGGCAGCCGGTAGCCCGCGGGCGTCTCGGAGAACCGGATCGGATGCCGCGTCGTCGGCACGGCCCGCTCCCCCTCCCCCACCACGACCACCGGTTCGAGCCCGAACCGCTCGGCCACCGCGAACCCGCCGTCGATCGTGTTGATCGGCCCGCTCGGCACCCCCGCCTCCACCAGCAGGTCGAACCACTCCTCCGCCCGCCGGGTCACGAGCCGCTCCACGAGGATCGGCCTCAGCTCCTCCCGCCGCGCGGTCCGGTCGGCGTTGCGGGCGAAGCGCGGGTCGTCGGCCACCTCGGGGATGCCCAGCACCTCGCACAGCTTGCGGAACTGCCCGTCGTTGGCGGCCGCGACGATCAGCTCGTGGTCCGCCGTCGGCAGCGGCTCGTACGGGAACACGCTCGGATGCGCGTTGCCCATCCGGTACGGCACCACGTCCCCGGCCACGTACGCCGAGCTCTGGTTGACCAGCCCCGTCAGCGCCGACGACAGCAGGTTGACCTCGACGTGCTGCCCCTGCCCGGTGGCCTCCCGGTGCCGCAGCGCGGCGAGAATGCCGATGACGGCGTGGTTGCCCGCCATCACGTCGAACACCGAGATCCCGGCCCGGTACGGCGGCCCGCCGGGATCGCCGGTCAGGCTCATCAGCCCCGACATGGCCTGCACCATCAGGTCGTACCCCGGCACCCGCGCGCCCGCCCCGGTGCCGAACCCGCTGATGGAGGCGTACACGACGCCGGGGTTCAGGGCCCGCACGGCCGGGAAGTCCAGCCCGTACTTGGCGAGCCCGCCCGGCCGGAAGTTCTCCACCAGCACGTCCGCGCGCCGGGCCAGCTCCCTGGCCGCCTCCGCGTCGGCCGGGTCGCGCAGGTCGAGGGCGATCGACCGCTTCCCCCGGTTGACCCCGAGGTAGTACGTGGACACCTCGCCCCGCGCGGGCGGCGTCCACGACCGGGTGTCGTCCCCGCCGGGCGACTCGACCTTGACGACGTCGGCCCCCAGGTCGGCCAGGAGCATCGTGGCGTACGGCCCCGCCAGGACCCTGGAGAAGTCGGCCACCAGCAGGCCGGACAGCGGCCCCTCAGCCACGATGGAACTCCCCTTCCCGCGTCCGTTCAACGGACATCTGTCCGTTGAACCCGATCTCATCACCGAGGCGAGCCCGCGTCAACCGCCTTGACACGCAGGCGAGCGCTCATCACAGTGACTTTGACCGTATAGCGGACAATCGTTCGCAAGGAGCGTGTGCCATGAACGAGTTCGAGGCCGGACGGCCCGTGGTGCTGCGCGGCGGCACCGTGCTGCCCATGTCACCCAGTGGGAGCAGGCGGGTTCTGCCCCGCACGGACGTCCTCGTGACCGGGGACAGGATCGCCGCCGTCGGCCCCGAGCTGGAGGCGCCCGAGGACGCGGTCGTGATCGACGCGTCCGGCGGCCTGGTCATGCCGGGCATGATCGACACCCACCGGCACATGTGGCAGACGGCGCTGCGCGGCTACGGCGCCGACTGGACGCTCACCCAGTACTTCGTCTGGTTCTACCTGGAGCACGGCAAGCTGTTCCGGCCCGAGGACATCCACGCCGGCAACACCCTGGCCGCGATCGAGGCGCTGGACGCCGGCGTCACCACCGTCGTGGACTGGTCGCACGGCCTGCGGACCGTCGACCACGCCGACGCCGCCGCCGACGCGCTGGAGTCGGTGCCCGGCCGGTACGTGCTCGCCTACGGCAACATCCAGCAGCCGCCCGCCGAGTGGACGGCCGCGCCCGAGTTCCGCGACTTCGTGCGCCGGCGCGTCTCCGGCGGCGACATGCTCGGCTTCCAGATCGCCTTCGACGTGCTCGGCGACCCCTCCTTCCCGGAGAGGCCCGCGTTCGAGGTCGCCCGCGAGCTCGGCGCCGCCGTCACCACGCACGCCGGCGTGTGGGGCGCCACCAGCGACGACGGCATCCGCCTGATGCACGAGCACGGCTTCATGACGCCGGAGACGATCTACGTGCACGCCGCCTCGCTGTCGGCCGACTCCTATCACCGCATCGCGGCCACCGGCGGCTCGATCTCGGTCTCCACGGAGAGCGAGCAGAGCGCCGGCCAGGGCTACCCGCCCACCTGGGCGGTCCGCGCCCACGGCATCCCTGTGTCGCTGTCCATGGACACCAGCGTGTGGTGGAGCGGCGACCTGTTCTCGGCCATGCGCACCACGCTCGGCGCCGACCGCTCGCGCGAGCACCTGGAGGCGCACGCCAAGGGCGAGACGGTCACGCACTGCGGCCTGCGCGCCGACCAGGTCGTGGAGTGGGCGACCCGGGGCGGCGCCCGGGCGCTGGGCCGCGACGACCTGGGCGTCATCGAGCCCGGCAAGAAGGCCGACCTCGTGCTCGTCAAGAACGAGCACTCGCCGGTGTCGTTCCCGATCCTCAACCCGTTCGGGCACGTCGCGTTCCAGGCCCAGCGCGGCGACGTGCACACCGTGATCGTCAACGGGTGCGTGGTCAAGCACGAGCACCGCCTGCTCGGCGTCGACCTCGCCGGGGCCCGCGCGCAGGTCGAGCGCACGGTCGAGCACCTGCGCTCGACGATGGGCGACGAGGCCTGGGAGAAGGGCATGAACCCGGACATCCCCTCGGCGAAGGTCCTCGACAACCCGTACACGTACACCGACTATCGCAGCGACGCCACCCACCGCCTCTGATCGGCCCCAGTATCGGCCGCTGTGCGGACGGGCGACCGTCTAGAGTCGGATCGAACGGATTCCGAGCGAGGCGAGGGCGTAGATGGCACGTGGTGACACCGGACCTGACTTCATCGAGGCGCTGGCCCGCGGCCTCGATGTCATCAGGGCATTCCAGCCGGGGCGCCCGGTCATGTCCCTGACGGAGGTGGCGACGGCCGCCGGCCTGGCCCGGCCGACGGCCCGCCGCATCCTGCTCACCCTCCAGGAGCTGGGGTACGCCAGGGCGGAGCAGGGCGGGTTCGCGCTCACGCCGCGGGTGCTGGAGCTGGGCGTCACCTACGTCCGCTCGATGGGGCTGTGGGAGGTGGCCAGGCCGCACCTGGAGCGGCTCGTCACCCAGACCAACGAGTCGTCCTCGATCGCGCAGCTCGACGGCTCCGACATCGTCTACGTCGCCCGGGTCGCGGTGCCGAAGATCGTGTCGCTCCAGGTGCAGATCGGCACCCGCTTCCCCGCGCTCCAGACGTCGCTGGGCAAGGTGCTGCTGGCCGCGCTGCCGCCGGCCGAGGTGGAGCGGGTGCTGGCCGAGCCGGGCCGCTCGGGCATCGAGCCGCGCTGGCGCCCGGACGCCAAGGAGCGCGAGGCGGCGCTGCGCGCGGTCCGCGCCAAGGGATGGGCCGCCACGGACGAGCAGCTCGCGCTGGGGATCCGGTCGGTGGCGGCGCCGCTCAGGGACGGGCTCGGCAACGTCATCGCGGCCGTCAACGTCAACGCCCACGCCGCCGAGACGTCCATGGAGAAGCTGACCGAGGAATACCTGCCGCTGCTGCTGACGACGGCCGGCGCGATCAGCGCCGACTGGGCGCTCTACCAGGCGGTCCCGCACGTGACGGCCTCCTGAAACCCGGCCTGGGTCTTGCCGGTTTGGGCAACTCCGCCTTGAATGTGCCCCATACGGGTGATCCAGGAGGGGCCGATGCGTGGTTTACGGGCGTCCGCAGTCGTTCTGTTGATCGTTCTCACGACGTTCGTGGCCGCGGAGCCATCCGTCCCGGCGGTCGCCGGGCCGGGTGACCCGGAGCCGGCCTCGCTGGTCACGCTCTCCGTGCCCGACCGCGCCGCGATGGAGCGGCTGGTGGCCTCGGGAGCCGACCTCACCGAGCGGGTCCGCCCGCAGGCGGACGGCAGCGTCCAGGTGGACGCGGTGGCCACGCCCAGCCAGCTCGCCGCATACGCCGCGCTCGGCGCGACCCTGGCGCCGGGCACGCCGCCCCAGGCGAAGGCCAAGGCCACCACCGCCCAGGACCAGCTCGTCATCGAACGGGCCGTCTGGATGAAGTCCCGCGACGGCTACTTCCTGTCGGTGGAGGCGTCCAGCAGCGCGGGCGAGGCGGCCACGCTCACCGTGGCGTGGAAGGGCAAGGGCGGCTCGACCGGGCAGGCGCCGATGGTCCCGTACGTGGACGCGGGCGCGTACCTGGGCCACCAGTTCAGCACCCCGGTGCCCGCCGACGGCCGGCCACAGTGGGTCACCGTGACCTCCGCGGGCGGCGGCACGGCCGAGGCCAGGGTCAAGGAGTGGCCCGACGGCGAGCAGCCGGACCGCGCCGGCCCCGGCTACCGGAAGGACTTCGTCACCCAGTACATGCCGCCCGCGCAGCTCAACGAGCGGATCAAGGCGCTGCACCAGCGCTACCCCAAGCTCACCGAGCTGATCACGCTGCCGTACCCGACCAACGGCTACCGGCGGCACGCCCAGGCCCTGATCGGCACGCCGCCGGCCGCCGCCGTCGTGATCACCTCGGACGCGTACGGCTCCGAGGGCGGCAACGACCTGGCCGCCGAGCTGGTGAACCCCGGCGCGCCCGGCCGCCCGCTGCAGGTCACCGTGAACGGCAAGCTCATCACGGTCAGCCTGGCCACCGACGCCTCGGGCGCCCCCACCAGCACCGCCGCCCAGGTCACCGCCGCGATCAACGCCACCGCTGGCACCGGTGTCAAGGCCACGACCTACCGCGCCAACGCGGGCGACGGCGTCATGGCGCCCGCGCCGCTCACCCAGCTCAGCGACTTCCTCAACGCGCCCGCGAGCGTCTCCCGCGCGCCCGCCCGGGTGCTGGCCCTGCGGATCGGCGCGCACCGCGACGGCAGCCGCACCGGCGTGCTGGCCTACGCCCAGGAGCACGCCCGCGAATGGGTGGCGCCGCTCGTCGTGGTCGAGGCGGCCGAGCGGCTGCTGCGCAACCACACCCGCGACAAGGCCACCCGCAGGCTGCTGGAGCGCACCGACGTCTTCATCGTGCCGACCGTCAACCCGGACGGCGCCAACTACAGCTTCTACGACTTCAACGGCCAGCGGAAGAACATGACGAACCACTGCCCGGCGCAGCAGTCCGACCCGGCGCTGCGCAACACCTGGGGCGTGGACGTCAACCGCAACTACGCCGTCGGCTCGCTGTCCGACGGGTACTTCGGCGCCTCGGCCAACTGCCAGAGCGGCACGTACGCGGGCCCCGCCGAGCACTCCGAGCCCGAGAGCCGCAACGTCATGTGGCTGGCCGAGAAGCACCGCAACATCAGGTTCGCCATGAACGTCCACAGCTACGGCGGCTACTTCATGTGGCCGCCCGGCGCGTACCGGCTCGACGGCCGCGTCACCCTGCCCAGGCCCACGGCGCAGCAGGAGGCGTACTTCCTGCGCTCGGCCCGCACGATCGAGCAGGCCATCGCCGCCGAGCGCGGCACCGTCATCTGGCCCCAGCAGACCGGGCCCGTGACGGACGTGCTCTACTCCGCGGCCGGCAACTCCGCCGACGAGCTCTGGTACGACCACGGCGTCTACGGCTGGGACTTCGAGGTGGGCGCCGACCTGTGGGACCCCGGCACGCGGACGTGGCAGGCCGTGGGCTTCCAGCCGCCGTTCGCGGAGGGGCACGCGGAGGCGCTGGAGTTCGCGTCCGGGCTGATCTCCCTGGTGGGGGTCGCCGCCGACTACCGGGAACCCTGATCCGCACCCTCTGGAGGACTCCCTTGCGCCTGCCCCCTGCCCTGCTCCCGGCTCTGCTCCCGGCTCTACTCACTGCGCTCCTCGTGATCCCGCTCGTTCCGCACGCGGTGTCGGCCGACCCGGTCGCGCCGCCTACCCCGGCCGTGCGCGACTTCGGCAACGGCCCGGAGCGGAACGAGGTCGCCGCCGACGTGCCCGAGCGGGCCGAGGCGCGCGCGGCCGCCCAGTCCGAGCAGGCCGAGCAGCCCGGCACCCTGTCGCACGACCGGGGCTACCCCCGCCGGACCCGGCTGCCGGTGCCCCCCGAGAACCCGGCCGACGCCTCCATCAAGCTGGGCCTGGTGCCCCACCACGGCATCGCGCCCCGGCTGAACGACCTGCAGCAGCGCGGCGACCGGGTCAGCGCGCAGGTCATCGGCCGCTCGTACGGGGGCCGCGACCTCTACCTGGTGACCGTCACCGCCCCGGAGAGCGCCGCCGAGACGCGCGAGCAGGAGCGCATCCGCGACCGCATCGAGAACGACCCGGCCGCCGCCGCCCGCGACCGGAAGCTGGTCAAGAGGTACAAGGCGCCGGTCTTCGTCAACGCCAACATCCACGGCAACGAGTGGGAAGGCACCGACGCCGCCCTGCGCGTCATCGAGGAGCTCGCCACCAGCAAGGACCCGAAGGTCGCCGACCTGCTGGCGCGCACCCGCCTGTACTTCAACATCACCGCCAACCCCGACGGCCGCGTCACCGGCGTGCGCCAGAACGGCGCCGGCTTCGACCTGAACCGCGACTTCGTCACCGCCTCCCAGCCCGAGGTGCGGGCGATGCGCCAGATCATGATCGACGCCCAGCCGGTCACCATGATCGACCTGCACGGCTACGTCAACGGCACGCTCATCGAGCCGACCACGCCGCCGCACGGCGCCAACTACGAGTACGACCTGTTCATCCAGAACACCTACGCCAACGGCCTCGGCATGGAGGCCGCCGTGAACGGGCTGGGCTACACCGTCGACAAGGACGGCGTGTACCCGGCGCAGATCCCGTTCCGCGACTCCGCGGAGGGCTGGGACGACTGGCCGCCGATCTTCACCCCGCAGTACGCGCCCTTCCACGGCGCGGTGGCCGCGCACACCGTCGAGATCCCGCTGCGGGTCAACGGCTCCGACTACACCCAGCTGCCGGTCGAGGAGCTGCGCCGCCGCTCCGCGATCAACACCGACGTGGCCGCCGCCGCCATCCGGTCCACCTACGCCTTCGTGCGCGACCGGCACGACCGGCTGATCGCCGACCAGATCGAGGTGTTCCGGCGCGGCTCGGCCGGGGAGCCGTCGAAGACGGTGCCGCTCGGCATCGTGCCCGGTTTCGGGCCGGAGGACGTCTACACCACCACCTTCCCCCGGGCGTACGTCATCACCGGCCGGCGCTCGGAGGCGGCCGCCGCGCGCCTGGTGGACCACCTGATCGCGAACGACGTGCGGGTCGAGCGGGCCAGGCACGCGTTCCGGGCGGACGGCAGGACGTATCCGGCCGGTTCGTACGTGGTGGACATGCGCCAGCCGAAGCGCGGCCTGGCCAACGTCATGCTGGAGGCGGGCGCGGACATCTCGCCCAGGGTGGACGCCATGTACGACATCTCCGGCTGGAGCCACGGCCTGCTCTGGGGCGCCGGCGTGGACGGCGTCACGTCCCTGCGCGTGCAGGCCGACCCGGTGAAGGCCGCGGCGCCGACCGGGTCCGTGCCGCGCACTCCCGGGGCGCTCGCGCTCAAGGTGGCCGACGCCAAGGACGTCCTCGCGCTGAACGACCTCCTGGCCCAGGGCACGGCGGTCACCTGGGCGGACGGCGCGGCCATCGTGCCCGCCTCGGCGCGACAGGCCGCCCGCGCGGTCTCCGAGCGCTACGGCGTCGCCTTCACTCCGGCGGGCACCCCGGCGGGCACCCCGGCGGGCACCCCGGCGGGCACCCCGGCGGGCACGGCGTCCGGCGCGCCGCTCTCGCAGGTCAGGATCGCCGCCGCCGCCTCGGCCGACGAGCTGTTCACGCTGCGCGAGCTGGGCTTCGCCGTCACCCCCGTCTCCACGGCGGCCCTCAACGCGGGCTACGACTGGAGCGGGACCGACGTGCTGTTCGTCTCCAGCGGGCTGAGCTACACCGCGCTCAACCCGGCGGCCAGGGCGGCGCTCGACGCGTTCCTGACCACCGGCGGCGTGATCACCCGTGGCGGCACCGGAGCGGCCTTCAACGCCGCCGCCGGGCTGCTCACCGCGACCGCCGTCGCGGGCCGCGGCGACGCCAACGGCGTCGTCCGCGTGCTCTCCACGGGCGGCCCAGTAAGCGGCCCAGTAAGCGGCCCAGTGGGTGGACAGGTGGGTGGGGGATCGCCGGACCACTCGTTCGTGTACTCGCCGCGCTGGTTCACCGGCCTCGGGCCGGAGGTCACGGTCGAGCAGTCGTACGCGGCCGAGGGCCCGCTGGTCTCCGGCCACTGGCGGCCCGACGCCGACGGCACCGGCGGCCAGGACGCCGCCAGGGGCCAGGCGGCCGTGGTGAGCGGCAGGGACGAGCGGGGCGCGGCCGTGGTGCTGTTCGGCACGGAGCCGATGTTCCGCAACCACCCCAAGGGGCTGTTCCCGCAGGTGGCCAAGGCCCTGTACTGGGCCTCCTCGGTCACCGGCGCGGCCGTCAAGGGGTAGTGACCCGGTCCAGGAGCTCCAGGAGGTGGTGGTACGGCTTGCCGGTGGCGCGGGTCAGGCCGAGCTCGCACGTGCGGTTGACCGAGGCGTGGGCGGCGAAGTCCTCCCGCGCCACGGCGGCGGCCTCCGCCCGGGTGGCGGAGGCGGTCAGCTCGGGGTGGAGCAGGCCGCGGTCACCGGCGAAGGCGCAGCACTGCCAGCCGTCCGGCACGACGACCCGTTCGGCGACGGTCTCGGCGACGCGGGTGATGGCGGCGTCGAGGCCGAGCCGGGTCGAGGAGCAGGTCGGGTGCAGGGCCAGCGAGGGCACGTCGAGCACGGGCATCTTCACGTCCAGGATCACGAGGTCCGGCCTCAGATCGGCGGCCAGCCGGATCGCCTGCTCACCGTCCCCGGCCTCGCCC
>NZ_JBSFTC010000330.1:0-11405 GCF_053590415.1 Nonomuraea sp. NPDC003201 | reverse complement strand
GCTGGGCGGCCGCCGCGGTGCGCGTGCCGGTGCTGGTGGTGGACGACGCCCACCTGCTCGATCCGGTCTCGGCCGCGCTCGTCCACCACCTCGTGACGCGGGACGGCACCCGGGTGATCGCGACGCTGCGCAGCCGGACGCCCGTGCCGGACGCGGTGCTCGCGCTGTGGAAGGACGACCTGGTGCCGCGGCTGGAGCTGGAGCCGTTCTCCCTGGAGGAGACGGCGGCCGTCCTGGAGGCCGCGCTGGGCGGCCGGGTGGAGTCGGCGACCGTGGCCCGGCTGTGGCGCGTCAGCCAGGGCAACGCCCTCTACCTGCGCGAACTCGTGCTGTCCGGGATGCTCGCCGCCGACGGTGGCGTGTGGCGGTGGAGCGGGCCGCTGACGATCACGCCCACGCTGCGCGAGACCATCGCGGGCCGCATCGGCGAGGTGACCGCGCGGGAGCGGGAGGCGCTGGAGCTGCTGGCGTACGGCGAGCCGCTCGGCGCCGACCTGCTGGCCGCCTTCGGGTCGCTCGACGCCGTCCAGCATCTGGAGGACCGGCAGCTCGTCACGGTGCAGCCGGACGGCCGGCGGCTCCAGGTGCGGCTCGCGCATCCCCTGTACGGCGAGGTCATCAGGGACGGCTGCGGCGTGCTGCGCGCCCGCACGATGGTGCGCCGGCTGGCGCAGGCGGTCTCGGAGGCCGGGCTGCGGCGGCACGAGGACGTGCTCAGGGTAGCCGTCTGGCGGCTGGACGGCGGCCTGACCGGCGATCCCGGGCTGCTGCTGGCCGGTTGCGAGCGCGCCAGGGTCATCCGGGACCTGGAGCTGGCCGTACGGCTGGGGCGCGCGGCCGTGGCCGCGGGCGGCGGGACTCCCGCGCTGGCCGCGCTGGGCACGGTGCTGTTCTACACCGACCGGTACGCCGAGGCCGAGGAGGTGTTCGCCACCGCCTGGGCGGCGGAGATGGGCGAGGGGGCCCTGACCGACCTCGGCGTGCAGCGGGCCATGAACCTGGCCGTCGGGCTCGGGGACGTCGCACGGGCGCGAGCCGTCCTGGAGGAGACCGGCGGGCTCGTCCACGAGGTTCAGCCGCGGCAGGCGACGCTCATCATGCGGGCCGTCCTGGCCGCCCTGACCGGCGACATCGCCTTCGCCGAGGACCTGATGGCGCGGGCGCGGGACATGGGCCCGTTCAGCCCGCACGGCGCGCGGATGATCAGCGGGGCCGAGGCGGCCGTCCTGGTGGCGCGGGGCCGGGCCGAGGAATGCCTGGCCCACGTGGCGGAGATCGGCGCGGGCCTGGCGAAGGAGCCGGTCGCCATGCGCAGCCTCTCGGCCGCGTTGACCGGCCATGCCACGCACGCCGCGCTGGTGCTCGGCGATCTGGACGCCGCCGAGCGGTTCGCCGGGCAGGGGTACGGCCTGGAGGGGCCCTTCCACACCTGGACGCGGGCGAACCTGGAGTTCGGCACGTGGACGGCCCGCGTGCTGCGGCTGCGCGGCCGGCTCGCCGACGCTCTCGCGTGGGCCCGCGACACCGCCGCGCGGCTGCCCGATCGCAGCGTGCTGGCGGGGTCGTGCCTGGGTGAGCTGGCGCATGCGTACGCGCTGCTCGGCGAGGTCGCGGCGGCCGAGCAGGCGGTGGAGCGGGCGGAGGCGACGGGGACGCCGATCGGCCCGTCCGTCGTCGTGCCGCTGCGCCTGGCCCGGGCGTGGACCCTGGCCGGTCGCGGCGACGCGGCCGGGGCCGTCGAGCTCTGCCTGGAGACCGCCGAGGACGCGCTGCCGTGCGACGTGCCGTTCCTGCTGCACGACGTCGTCCGGCTGGGCCGCGCCGACCTGGTGTCCGCGCGGCTGGCCGCGCTCGACGTGGAGGGCCCGCTGGTGGCGCTGTTCGCGCGGCACGCCGCCGCCCGCGACGGCGCGGAGCTCGACGCGGTCTCGGAGGGCTTCGAGCGGCTCGGCCTGCTGCTGTACGCGGCCGAGGCGGCGGCGCGGGCGGCGGCCCGCTACCGCGAGTCCGGGCTGGTACGCGGGGCGCGGGCGGCGCAGACCCGGGCCTGGCGGCTCTCGCAGCGCTGCCAGGGCGCCCGTACGCTCGCGCTGATGGACCTCGACGTGCCCAGCCTGACGCCGAGGCAGCGCGAGATCGCGGTGCTGGCCGCGCAGGGGCTGACCAACCGCGAGATCGCCGCGCGGCTCGTCGTGTCCGTCCGCACCGTGGCCAACACCCTGTACGCCGTCTACGACAAGACCGGCGTCAACGACCGCGCCGCCCTGGCCGCGCTCCTGAACCGGCTGGCCGGCTAGCCGGTGGTCAGCGCAGGATCGTCGTCACGACCTGGAGGACGAGCACGACCAGCAGCACCGCGGCCAGGACGAGCCAGCGGGGATCGAGCCAGGCGGACCTGACGGCCTCGGCGGGGGCGTCGGGGTCCAGCAGGTCGCGCAGGATCGGGTTGACCTCGTCGTCGGGCAGCAGCCGCTCCAGCTCGGGCACCAGGACGTGCAGCCGGGAGCGTACGTCGGCCGGCGGGCGCGTCCGCGCCCAGGCGTGGACGTCCCTCAGGATGCCCCGGGCCGCGCCTTCGGTGGTCGCCTCCGCCAGCTCCGTCAGGAAGTAGTCGAAGGCGTCGCGCACCGCGACGGGCTGCGGGTCGGGGCGGGCCGGCGGTGGGACCGGCGCGCGGGGCTCCGGCGCGGGCGTGGGGCGGGGCCGTTCCGCGGGCACCCTCCGCCGCGGGCCCGATATCACCGCGGGCGCCGGTTCTGAAGGCTCTGAAGGCTCGGGAGGCTCCGGAGGGGGAGGCGTCCGGGGCTCGTCCGGTACGGGCTTCGGCGGCTCGCGCAGCGCGGCCCCGAGCAGCTCGACCCGCTCCTCCAGCGCCGTCCCGTCGCTGATCCGCAGCCGCTTGACCAGCTCCGGCAGCCGCCGGCCCGCGTACGCGTCGACGACCATGGCCGCGATCTCGCCGTACAGGTCGTTCTGGTCGGGCGCCCGCAGATCCACGCGCCGCCGGTGCGAGGCCCGCGACGACGGCCCTGGCCACTGCTGCAGGAAGATGACCTCGGCCCCCTGCTTGAGGTCGTCGCTCTCGTAGGTGGAGAACGTCTCCGGATAGCGCCCGAGCACCAGGTCCAGGATGTCCACCAGCCCCCACAACTGCACGACGGCCTCCCCCTGGGCCACCACCGACAGCGGCTCCCGGTGCCCGCGCAGCGCTTCCGAGACGATCGGCGCGAGCGCCGCCGCCTCGGCGCGGGCCCGCCGGTCGAGTGCCGCGCTCGCGTCGGCATAGGGGCGCAGCAGCACGGCCAGGTCGAGCGGCTCCGGGTCGGCGGGCAGCAGCGAGCTCCAGCCGGGGGCGAGCGCGAGCGCCTGGCGGACGTTCGGCATCGCCGAGGCGTTGGCGGCCGAGCCGCCCAGGTACGCCTGGACCCGGATGGTCCGCCTGCTGTCCGAGCCGCCGGTGCGCGTGCGCGAGAGCACCACCACGCGACCGTCCACCATGAGCCGGCAGACGCTGACCCCGGGCGCGGGACCGGGGTCGAGCCAGGGGCCGAGCTGGTGGTACCAGCCCCGGGTGTCCTCCAGGGAGGAGCGCACGGGGCCGAGGCCGGTGCGGCGCTCGTCCCACTCGAACAGGATCCAGTCGACGCTGGAGTAACGCCCCATCAGATCCCCACCTCCGGATAGCCGCGCAGGACACCGGTCATCGCGAGGAGCGAGATCAGGGGCGCCAGGACGCGTCGCGGCCGCACGCCTCGGGGGAAGCGCCCGTCGGTCGGGGCGCAGCCCGTCGCCGAGACGAAATGCAGGGTGCACTTGCGGCATTTGTCGTAGGGGTTGAGCCACGCCTGCGCGCCGCGCCCGTGCAGGAAGGCGTAGACGTCGCGGCTCTCCCGCAGGACGTCCACCTGGTCAAGCCGGTCGGGCTCGTCGTACAGCCAGGTGTCGACCGGCGCCTCGAAGCGCACCGAGTCGCTCTTGGTGACCGCGATGACGGCGGGGATGTCCAGCCGCCCGCCGCTCTTGGGCAGCCGGTCGAGCACGGCGCGGAAGGACTCGTCGCCCATCCTGGCCGACCTGGTGGCGGCGTCGATCACGAAGAGCAGTCCGCCGACGGCCGGCACGAACCTGGTCGCCTCGTGGGTGGAGCTGCGCAGCAGCTCGCCGGCGATGTCGAAGAACGCCACCGCGGTGGTGTGCCGGCCGTCGTTGACGAGCAGCGCGTCGGCCGGCTCGGCGGTGGCCCGGTGGGTGGTGCGCGAGAGCGCGGTCCGCTCCACCATCAGCGGATGCACGTACGTGTTGACGTACTCGGCGTGCCGCTCGATGTCCACCGCGTCCGCGGTCAGCCCGTACGGCCGCAGGCCGCCCTGCTCGATGGCGCCGATCATCGAGGCCAGCAGGTGGGTCTTGCCCGTCTCCGGCCCGCCGACCAGCCCGATCACCAGCGGGCGGCCGTGCCGTACGTAGGTGTAGGGCAGGTGGTGTTCGAGGCTCGGGTCCGCCACCGGCGCCGGGCAGCGGACGTGGGCGGCGCGCAGCAGGTCCTCGCGGCGGGCCCCGGTCGCGTTCTCCAGGGAGAGCGGCTGGTAGTGGCCCGCCGGGGTGCGTTCGTAGAGCTCGTCCTCGCTCCAGTCGAACTCGTGCAGGCAGATCGGGCAGAGGATCACCGGATCACCATCCAGACGACCACGACGACGGCGGCCAGCACGGCCAGCGGAAGCCAGCGGGTCCACCATTTCCGCGGCTGCTCCTGCGGCACCTGCTCGATCCGGGTGACGGGCGCAGGTTGTTCCACCTCCTGCTCGCGCTTGGCCTCGTGGGCCCGGTCGAAGGCGACGCGGCCCTCCTCGAGCCGGAGGTCCGGTTCGGCGGGGATGGACCGCATGGGGTCCGGCTCCCGCAGCCGGTCGAGCACCTCCAGCGCCGACGGCGGCTGACCGGAGAAGACGTCGTGGATCGGCTGCAGCGCCGGGGCGGCGGTGAGGTCGGGGCGGTCGGCGACCTCGCGGGCGGTGACCGTGCGGTAGATCACCATGCCGGCGCTCCAGAGGTCGTCGGCGGTGGAGGCACGGCCGGTGCCCGCGCGCTGATCCGGGGCGGCGTAGGGGGCCTCGCCGAGCCGCAGCCGGCGGCTGCCGGCCAGCGTGGCGTGGCTGAGGTCGGTGAGCTGTACGGCGGTGCCGTCCCAGCGCACGGTGCCCGGGTCGATGCGCCGGTGGACGATGTCGCAGGCCGACAGGATGCGTACGGCGCGGAAGAGGCTCGCCTGCAGGGCCCGCTGCTCGGCGATCAGCAACGAGCCGGCGAAGCGGGTGACCGGCTCGCCCCGGTGGTCGGAGAGCAGCACGAACGGCTCCTCCTCGTCCAGGCTGTAGCCCATCAGCCGGGGCAGCTCGACGGGGTAGGCCCGCCGCAGCCGGGTGAGCAGCCTGGCGCCCATCCGGGCCTCGTTCTCCAGCAGCTCGTAGAGGTGCTCGCGGTCGCGCCCCTCCGCGCGGGGCACCCGCCGCTGCACGATCCTGGTGCCCTGGACGACGAGGGTCAGCCGGCGCTCGAAGGGGTCGTGGTCCGGCTCCGGCTTCACCTCCCAGGTCACGAGGTCGCCGTCGGGAGTGAAGAAGGTCAGCGGCTCAGGTTCCATCCTCGCTCCAGTTCTCCTCGACCGTCCCGGGGCGCAGCGGCACCAGGCGCAGGGTGCCGGCGTACTGTCCCGACCGGGTCCACACGACGTCGGGCGGGTTGCCCTGCCCCCGTACGGCCCTGGGCGCGAAACGCACCGCGTACGCCTGCCGCAGCAGCATCGCCAGGTCACGGTCGCCGCACAGTTGCAGCATCTGGCCGTTCGCCTGGGCCCGCAGCGCGCGCACGACCTGCTGGGACTGCCGCCAGACCGCGTCGACGAGCTCCTGGCGGCCGGTGTCGCCGGTGCCGAAGTCGGGGCGTTCCTGGACGCCCCGGTGGGTCAGGTGGTCGCGGTACTGCCGCAGCGTCTCGTCGACCCGGCGCTCCAGCCCCACCTGCGCGTCCCGGTAGGCGCCCTGTTCGAGGGAGGTCCAGGCGGGCTCCAGCCAGCTCGCGACCGCGTCGACGAGGTCGCCGGTGATGACCTCGCGCAGCTGGCCGCCGCGGTCGCGCAGCCGTACGGTGACCTCCTCGTCGAGCGCCGGGCTCGCGGCGGCCTGGCCGGTCTCGGCCCTGCTCCAGTCGGTCAGCGTCCAGGACACCTGCGCGCAGATCTCGTTCAGCGCCGCCGCCAGCGTGCGGGACGCGTCGGAGGTGTGCATGCGGGCCTGGCCGAGCATCCACTCGCTGGCCGCGACCCGTTCGAGCATCGAGCGCAGGTCGTCGAGGGCGGTCCTGGCCGGTCCGAGCGAGAGCTGCTCGCGCCACCACGCCCGCGAGCGCCGCCAGAAGACGAAGCGGGGCAGGAACGTGGCGGGGAACTCGGCGGGCGCGTGCAGCGCGTTGAGCAGCTCGTCCGGGCAGGCCCGCCAGAGGTCGCCGACGAAGGCGCGGCTGCCGATGGGCGCGCTGTGGTCGGCCAGCAGGCGGTAGCGCGAGACCATCCGCTGCACGCTCCTGCGCTCGGCCAGGGCCGCCTCCAGGTCGGCGCGCAGCTCGCCGACGATCTGGGCGTGGCCCATGTCGGCGGGGACGGCGAACCTGATCCCGTGCGCGGCCAGCCGCTCGGCGGCGTTGTCGTCGGTGTGGTCGATCTCCTCGAAGAGCCGCGCGAGGGTGTCGCGGAACTCGGCGAGCGCCCGCCCCGCGGCGATCACCTTGTCGACGACCGCGGCCCGGGCGCGGGCGTTGTGGACGTAGCCGAGGTCGTCCAGGGCGCGGACCGCCTGGTCGATCCGCTCGGCGGCGCTCCGGTGGAGCCGGTCCAGCGGGCCCTCCGGGACGAGCGCGTCGAGGAGGTCGGAGGGCAGGTCGACGGTGCCGCTGAGCACGGGCAGCGCGGTGGCCAGCGGCGAGCTGAAGGTGGCCGTGTCCTGCTGGACGGGCCCGTCGAAGCGTTCGGCCACCTCGCGGAAGGCCTGGCCGAGCACCTCGGGGTCGATCCGGCCGGCCACGATGCGCCAGCCGGGCGAGGCGGTGCCGTACGGGATGTCGCCCAGGCTGTTGACCACCTCGTCGAAGACCTCCGGCTGGGTGAGCAGGTCGATCAGGATGGCCTCCGCGCTCACCCCCGGCCCGTGGGCCGCCTCCCCGGTGTCGGCGTTCCACAGGATGCCGCAGGGGTCGCTCACCCAGAGCACCCTGCGGCTCTCCCCGTCCAGGACGGGGGGCAGGCGCAGGTCGGGTCCCACCGCCAGGACGAGCACCGACCTGACCAGGCGCGAGCTGAAGACGTCCTGGAGCACCCGCTGGGCGCCGGCCAGGCGCTCGGTGTCGGCCACCACCAGGACCTGGGCGCCGAGCCGCTCCAGCTCGCCCTTGCGCAGGTCGAGCACGACGACCATGCTCACTCCCCGAGGAGCGCGTCCAGGTCGCGCAGGTTGTAGGCGACCGCCTCGGCGACCCGCTCGAACGGCAGGTCCAGGGCGGCGGGCAGGGTGTGCGCCCAGAAGGCGATCAGCTGGTCGGCCCGGTTGCGCGCGCCCGACGGCAGCTTGGGCACCATGATCTCCAGCAGGCCGAGCTGGTCGGCGGACATGCCGGTGACGAGGTGGTAGAGCGGGTCCGGCACGGTGGGGGCGCCCGCCAGGCCCTTCGGGGTGGCGTTCATGAGCTGCTCGCTGACCAGGCTGCGGAACTCCTCGTCGCCGCCGATCACCCACTGCTCGTAGGCCCGCAGCATGCTCGGCCAGGAGGAGGCCTTGCCGTACCCGGTCAGCGGGAGCGTCATCGAGCCGCCCTCGACGTCGATCCGGATCCGCGCCGGCGAGCTCAGCTCGCCCTCCACCACGCTGACCCGGCCGTTCCACAGCAGGCAGAGCAGCCGGTGCAGGATCCGGACCCGGTGCTCCTCGGTCGTGGCCAGGTAGCCGAAGTCGTAGCCGAGCCGCTGGCGCCACTTCAGGTGGTCCTGCGGCCGTTCGTCGCGCAGCGCGTCGGCCCAGCTGTGCAGCACCTCGCGCAGCTCGCGGACCTGGGTGACGCTCATCGACGTGCGCAGCTGCACCACGGTCACCGAGTCGGCGTCGATGTTGCGGTAGTCGGGCACGCCCGGCAGGTCGATCCGGTCCTTGAGGAACCGTTCGAGGGCCGGGTCCTTGGCCGGCGCCGGATAGGAGACCAGCACCTTCAGGTCGCCGGTGCCGTCGGGGGTGAAGCCGCCCGGCACCAGGTCGGCCAGCTTGAGCTGGAACTGCCGCACGTGCGGGTCGTCGCCGCCGCCCGAGGCGGCCTGGGCGAGGATGTCGGCCAGCGAGGGCAGCAGCGGCTGTTCGCCCAGCGCGGCGGCCTCGTCCTGGTCCTTGAAGAGCTTCTTCACCTCCAGCTTGATCCGGTCGCGCACCCAGGTGAGCGCGTCGGCCGGCTTGCCCGTGCGCCAGGCCAGGTCGTAGGCGTGCCGCCAGCCGTCCGGGCCGATCAGCGCGTTGGCCACGGCGGCCTCCCCGTCGGTGGGGCGCAGCAGCTGCCGGGAGACGAAGACGTCGACGAAGCGGCGGACGACCGCGTCGTAGAAGGACTCCGCGCCCGCGGGCGGCAGCAGGTGGTAGACGCCCACGCGGGTCTCGTAGAGCTCGCCGGCCCGGCGCGCGAAGCGCTCGGCGTCGGCCTCGGCGTGCTCGACGAAGACCTGCGTGAACTCGCGCACCTCGCGGATGAGCTGCTTGCGGCGCGGCTCCCAGCGCGGCATCTGGTCGGCCCACGCCCGGTGCCAGAGCCCCTGGCTGCGCCACAGGTACCAGGTGTCCTGGTCGGCGATCGAGGCCTGGACCTCGGGGTCGGTCCACTGCACCTTGCGCAGCAGCCGGTCGCGCATCGGCCGGGGCTGCGGCGGGGCCTCGGTCATGTTGTCGTACGGCTTGCGCGGCTGCGCCCTGCGGTGGTCCAGGAGCCCGGCGAAGCCCAGCCGGTCGGCCTCGTGCACGTCGCCGGGCAGGCCGACCACCACCCGCCGCAGCCGGAACGGGTCGACCTGGCCGAGCGCTTCGAGCGCGCCGCGGCGCACGTCCAGCTCCTGGGCCAGGGCCGGCACGACGCGGTTGAGCTGCCGTTCGAGTGAGGCCAGGTTGTCCTCCATCGCCCGCATCCGGTTGGCCAGCGACTTCTGGATCTCGGCCGCGCCGGTGGCGGGGCGCACGTCCGGCAGCGGCAGCGGCTCGCGGGTGTTGAGCGGCTCGAGGTTGGTCGTGGTGAACATGCGCCGGATCTCGTCGATGTTGCTCTCGGCGGCGCCCGGCGGCACGGCTTCGAGCTGCGTCACCGCGCGGGCCAGCAGCCGGGAGCTGACCAGGTCGGCCAGCTCCTCCACGGGGACGGTCATGGAGGAGACGAAGGCCGTCGAGACGCCCCGGTTGCCGATGCCGGAGGCCGCCGCCACCTCGCGTTCCACGGCCCGGTTGATGAAGTCGTCGGCGAAGGAGGACTCGCCGCGGTCCTCCATGCCGCCGCCGTCGCCCGTGGCGTGCGGCTGGGTGCCGGCCAGCGAGACGATCAGGGAGGCGATCGAGCGGTGCAGGTCGTCCCGCTCGACGCCGGGCGGCATGGTGAACAGGAACGCCGTCTGCACGGTGCCGGTGGCCAGCCGTACCTCGCCCCTGCCCGGGTAGCGCACGCCGAGCTCGCCGGCGATGCCCTGCTCGTCGATCTGCGTGCCGGCATGCGGCGCGTTCTGGTCGTCGACCAGCCGGAACAGGTCCAGCAGGCCGGCGCCGGCGTTGAGGCGGGCCCGGCGGCCGCCGCCCTTGCCCTCGGCGAAGGCCGACGGCATGACGACCAGCGGGTAGATCCGCGCCCTGATCTGGTTGCGGGCGAAGGCGTCGCCGATCAGGTGCAGATAGTCGTAGAAGATGCCGCTGCCGGTGCCGCCCGCCACCGAGTAGGCCACGAAGACGTCGCAGCTGCGTCGGAGCCGGCCGCCCAGCCCGGCGAGTTCGCCGCCCGAGTTGCTGATCGCGCCGATGGCGTCGTCGATGCCCTGCACCACCGGCCCGGGGCCGTGCCGCATCCGCTCGAACAGCGCCGCCCTGGCCACGGTGGGCAACTGCCCGGCGCCGCGCATCAGCGGGGCGACCAGCGGCTCCTGCTCACGCGGCGGCAGCCAGTCCTTGACGTGGTCGCTCAACGTCGCCCGCAGGCTGCGGGCCACCTCCGGGTAGGAGTCGAACTTCGGCACCACGTCGTGGATCAGGTGGGCGGTCCGGGCGGCCGCCGGGAACTCCCGCTCGGTCGGCACCACCCGGCGCCGGGTGCGGGTCAGCTCGGCCTCGTTGAGGTCCACGTAGACGAACTGCAGGCAGGAGGGCAATTCGTAGGGTTGGTAGTTCTGCCAGCTGAAGTTTCTGATCAGGTCCATGCCGTCCGGACCGCACAGCTCGTCCCGCAGCCGCCGTTCCAGTTCCACTCCGACCCGGCAGCCGGTGCCGCCGAGCCCCACGAACATCATCGGATCGAAGATCCTCATGCGCCCCTCAAATCAGGTCGTCGCCTGGCATAGGTCTGTGGGTCCTGCTCTGGGACGGCTCCCGTGAGCCGTACACGGGTTGTTCCGCGCCCTGGCCCCGGGCGTCGTCGACGCCGAGGAACACGCCGCCGGTCAGCGGGATCGGGTGTCCCGGGCGCAGCGGCTCCAGCTCCTGTCCGGACGGGTCGCGGACCAGGACGGTCTGGCCGCCGCCCCGGCGGGCCGTGTAACCGGTGCCGAACGTGCGCACCAGGCGGCCGCCGGAGATCTTGAAGGTGAACTCGGGCCCCTCGCCGAGGGGCGCCTGCATCTTGCTGACGTACGGCTCGCCCGGCCGTTCGAAGAGGTAGAAGGTCAGCTCGCTCGGATCGGCCGCCCGCATCCGCGCGCGCCTCCTGAGGAGCAGCAGCGGCAGGGCCACCGCCAGGATCAGCAGGAGGACCAGGAGGGCCTGGAGCAGCCGCTGCCACAGCGGCGTGGGCGGCTGCACGTCGACGTCGACGAACTCCTCGGCCACCACCTGCCCGGCCGCGTCGACCACCTGGACCGAGCCGCCGACCGGGCCCTTGGGCGCCTCCGCGCCGACGCGCAGCTTGAGGGCGTGCTCGGAGGCGCCCGCCGGCGCCTGGAGCCGCTGGACGGACAGGCTCACCGTGCCCGGGACGTCGACGAGCCGCAGGGCGAGCTGGGCGGGCTGGGCGTCGTTGGTCACGCGTACGGTGCCGGAGACCTCCCCGCCCGGCTCGACGGTGGCCGCGTCGAGCTGCACCTGGGCGCGGAGCCGGTCGGCGGGCCCGGCGACGCGCGTCGCGTAGGGGCGCTCGTC
>NZ_JBSFTC010000329.1:0-11411 GCF_053590415.1 Nonomuraea sp. NPDC003201 | reverse complement strand
GCCGCCGCCGACCAGGAGCCCCCGGCGGCACCCGCCGTGCGCGGGCGGCACCCGTTCACGCCGCCGAGCCGTACGCGGGCCTTCCGCGGCGGCGCGTACGGGGACAAGCTCGTCTTCAGCGCCGCCATCAAAGGCTCGGGCAACGGCTCCCACAGCGAGGGGGCCATCATCCGGTACGGCGGGATCTCCCTGGGCGGCGATCTGGCCGAGCTGCGGGACGGGCAGGTTCAGGAGTTCTGGCGGGACCGGCTGGACGACGACGACCCCGAGGCGGGGCCGCCGATCAGGGCCGTGGCCAGGCTCGGCCTGATCGTGGGCGTGGGCCTGCTGGTGGCCGGGCTGGTCTGGGCCGTCGTGAACGCCCGCCAGCATCCCCCGACGCTCACCAAGGCCTCGGCGCAGTCGGGCGGCCTGCTGGACGAGCCGTCGCGCTGGGTGGCCGGGGTGGCCCCGATGGCCGCCGGAGCCGGCCTGACGAGCATGGCCAGGAAGGCCGAGCTGCCCAAGCCCGCACCCCCGGTGGCCAGGCTGTCGCCGGCGACGGCGTGGCTGGGCTCGGGGCGTACCGGAACGTTCGCGCTGTCGTGCGACGGGCGCTGCGAGATCGTCTCCGCCAAGGGCACCGACGGCATCACCGTGTCCGGAAACACCTTCAAGGTAACCGCGCCGCTCTCGCCCGGCTGCTCCGGGCGGTCGAGCGTGGAGCGGGGGAAGATCACCGTCCGGTGGGCGGGCCGGGCGACCGGTGACGGCAAGACGACCGGCGGCACCAGCGCCGGCGGCGGCACCCTGACCATGAGCGTCGCCTGGACGGTCCGGCAGAAGGGCACGCGGACGACGCTCGACTACCGGCGCGGCGTCCTCTCCTGCGGGTGAGGGCCCCGGGCAGCGCGCCCGAGGCCCCCTCATACCGCTAGAAGCCCCCTCATACCGCTAGAAGAACGAGAACTCGCGATCGGGCTCGGGCAGCTCGACCCGGTCGGGACCGCGGAACGTGGTCGTGTCCTGCGGCACGTCCGCCAGCGGCGTGCCCAGGACGAACGGGACGACGACGCTCGACCTGGCCAGGTCGAGCGTCACGGTCGCGCCGGTGCCGGTCTCGTCGCTGTAGGTCGAGTCGGTGCCGGCCACCACCAGGCCGACCCGGTGACCCTTCCTGAAGGTGTAGTCCTGCGGCAGCGTCAGCCACTTGACCGTCCCGTACGTGCCGGGCGGCAGCGGCGCGGCCTGGCTGAGCGAGTCGCGGTTCTGGACGTCGATCCAGCCGCGGGCGACGATCTCGAGCGGGCGGGTGGCCACGTTCGTGACGACCTTCTTGTAGCAGGCGTCGTCGGCCGCGGTGCTCTCGCCGTAGCAGTCCTCCTCGGTGAGCGTGGTGATGCCCTGGCCGCGGCGCCAGTCGACGCGGGTGCCGTCGCCGAAGTCGACGAGCAGGGCGGTCAGGTTGGAGGTGGGCTTGTCCAGCTTGACCCGCAGGTCCGCGGTGGGCGTGCCGGACAGGCGCAGGTCGAGCGGGAGCGCGCCCGTGGTGAACGCGACCCGTCCCGGGTTCGCCGTCCCGACGTCGGCGACCATGGCGCTCTCGGTCATGGCGACGTCGGTGAAGGAGGCGGTGCTGTTCCTGGCGGCGGGCTTGAGGCCGAGCGAGCCGTCGGGCGCGGGGCGCAGGGACGCCTTGAGCGCGAACGGCGCCGGCCAGTCGTGCTGGGTGGTCCAGCGGGCCGGGCCGATCTCGACGTCGGCGCGGGGCTCGTTCATGATCCCGTTGCGTACGCCGTGCAGCCAGTAGTCGAACCACCGGTGCAGGGTGTCCACCCAGAGCGCGCGCCGGCCCTCGAAGTCGAACGGGTCCACGTGCTGGGTCTGGCCGACCCAGATCTTGCGCGGCACGTTGCGGTCGGCCAGGGCCTTCCACCAGGTCGAGAAGTTGTCGGGCTTGACGTTGAGGTCGTTGACCGTGTGGACGACGAACACGCTCGCCTTGACCTTGGAGGCGTCGCCGAGCAGGCCCTTGATGTAGTCGCGCTCGGCCCAGAACGGGTTGAAATCGCCCGTGTCGTCGCCGTCCTCGGCGTCCATCCTGTCGCGCACGGCCTGGCACTTGGCCTCGGGGTCGGTGTCGACGTAGTTGGCCAGCCAGGAGGCGTAGTCGTGGTTGTAGATGACGCCGTTGGAGCGCTGGTACTTGTACCAGGAGCTGATGGCCGAGATGGGCACGATGGTCTTCAGGCCCTCGACGCCGGTGGCGGCGACGGCGTTGGCCAGGGTGCCGTCGTACGACTTGCCGATCATGGCGGCCTTGCCCGTCGTCCAGTCGGCCACGGCCGGGGTGCCGTCCGCCCTGAACGCCTTGGCGCGGCCGTTCAGCCAGTCGATGACGGCCTTGCCGCCCAGGACGTCCGCCTTGCCGCCGATGTCCGGGCAGCCGTCCGATCGGGTGGTGCCGAGCATGTCGACGTTGAGGACGGCGTAGCCGCGGGGGACGAAGTAGTTGTCGTAGAAGAGCGGAAATTTGGTGACATTTCCGGCGGCGTCGTAAATTTTGCGCTCTGCCTCGTTGCCGCGGCCCGAGTTGTCGTAGTACGGGCTCTCATCGATGATCACCGGCACCTTGAGCCCCGGGCCGGACTCCTTGGGCCTGATGACGTCCACGCGTACTCTGTCGAGTTTCCCGTCGAGATCGCTGTCGACGGTCGACTCGACGTACACGTGCTCGCGGACGGCGTCCGCGTAGGAGAAGACCGGCTGCGTACTGCCGTTCTGGACGGTGATGGCGGGTGGTGCTGCCGCCGCCTGGGCGGGTGTCGCGATCGCGAGGGTGAGGGTGACGGCGAAGAGGGCGGGGCGTAATTGTGGCACGCGTGACCTCCGGGACGTGGGCCGAATCACCCGCAATCTCTCAGACCGCCCGAAGCCTGACAAGATTTCCTCATGGACGTACGGGATCGAGTACGAGGCTGCCTCCTCGGCGGCGCGATCGGCGACGCGCTCGGGTCGCCGATCGAGTTCCAGTCGTGGCGGGAGATCCGCAGGGAGCACGGGGCCGAGGGCATTACCGGATATGTCACGACGTGGCGAGGAAGATCCGGTCTCATCACCGACGACACCCAGATGACGCTCTTCACCGTGGAAGGGCTGCTCCGGGCCCGTGCCGCCTACGCTGGTGGACCCCCGGCCCCGGGGCGGGCGGCGTACCCGTACCCCGAGGTGGTGGAGCCGGTGCGGCAGGCGTACCTGCGCTGGCTCGACACCCAGAACCACCAGGCCCCGCCGCCCGCGGACCGCCCGCACCGCACGGGCCTGCTGCGCGAGGAGACCTGGCTGTACTCGCGCCGGGCCCCGGGCAACGCCTGCCTGTCGGGCCTGCGTCAGCAGTTCCCCGAGCCGTCCCCGCTGGGGGCGCCGGGCCCGGTGAACCCGGACTCCAAGGGCTGCGGCACCGTGATGCGCTCGGCCCCCTTCGGCCTGGTCGCCCTCTCCGGCGCGGCGGGGCCCGACCCTCGGGAGGCGTTCGAGGTGGCGGCGGCGTGCGCGCAGATCACCCACGGGCACCCGACCGCCTACCTGGCCGCGGGGGCGTTCGCCGCGATCACGGCGTACCTCGTGGCGGGCGAGGCCCTGGAGCCCGCCGTCCACCGCGCCTTGGACCTGCTGGCGGCCTACCCGGCGCACGACGAGACCAGCGCGGCCCTGCGCGCCGCCGTGGCGCTCGCCGCCGACGGCGGCGCGCACTCGCCGGAGCGGGTCGAGTCGCTGGGCGGCGCGTGGGTGGCCGAGGAGGCGCTGGCCATCGGCGTGTACTGCGCGCTGGCCGAGCCCTCCGTGGAGCGGGCCCTGCTGCTGTCGGTCAACCACTCGGGCGACAGCGACTCCACCGGCTCGGTGTGCGGCAACCTGCTCGGCGCTCTCCACGGCACCGGCGTCCTGCCCGCCGCCTGGCTGCGCCCCCTGGAGGGCCGTGACACGATCGAACGTCTCGCCGCCGAGCTGGTATAACCGGCAGGCGTCCCGGGCCGGGCGAGATATTGGGATGCGCGTCCCGCCGGTGTCGGGCAGCATGGTCGGTTGGCTCCGGGGACGCGGGGCTCAAATATCCTGAAAGCAGTATGGGAACGCCTTCCTTGTCCTCTCCACTCGCCGAGCTCCACTCACGCCTGCCCGAGCTCATGCCGCGCGACCAGCGGCGACTGCGGCGCAGGCTCGACGGCATGCGCCGGGTCCGGTCACGTGACGCCCGGGACAAGATCGTCGCGGAGATCCTCGCCGACGTCGAACGCGCCGAGCAGCGGCTGGTCCGGCGGCGCGAAGCCGTACCGGTGGTGAAATATCCGGAAAACCTGCCGGTCTCCCAGCGGAAAGACGACATCCTGGCGGCCATCCGCGACCACCAGGTGGTGATCATCGCGGGCGAGACGGGCTCCGGCAAGACGACCCAGATCCCCAAGATCTGCCTGGAGCTGGGCCGCGGCGTACGCGGGCTGATCGGCCACACCCAGCCCCGCCGCATCGCCGCCCGCACGGTCGCCGAGCGCATCGCCGAGGAGCTCGGCACCGACCTGGGCGAGGTCGTCGGCTACAAGGTCCGCTTCACCGACCAGGCGAGCGACCGCACGCTCGTCAAGCTGATGACCGACGGCATCCTGCTGGCCGAGCTGCAGAACGACCGCATGCTCGACCAGTACGACACGCTGATCATCGACGAGGCCCACGAACGCAGCCTCAACATCGATTTCATCCTCGGCTACCTCAAGCAGCTCCTGCCCCAGCGCCCCGACCTCAAGGTCATCATCACCAGCGCCACGATCGACCCCGAGCGCTTCTCCCGCCACTTCGACGACGCGCCGATCGTCGAGGTCTCCGGCCGCACCTACCCGGTGGAGGTGCGTTACCGGCCGCTCAGCGAGGACGACGACCAGACCCAGGGCATCGTGGACGCCTGCCGGGAGCTGATCTCGGAGGGGCCCGGCGACATCCTGGTGTTCCTGTCGGGCGAGCGGGAGATCCGCGACGCCGCCGACGCCCTGGGCAAGGCCGAGTTCCGCAACACCGAGATCCTCCCGCTCTACGCCCGCCTGAGCGCCGCCGAGCAGCACCGCGTCTTCCAGCGCCACACGGGCCGCCGCGTCGTGCTGGCCACCAACGTCGCCGAGACGTCGCTCACGGTTCCCGGCATCAAATACGTCGTCGACCCGGGGTTCGCCCGCATCTCCCGCTACAGCCACCGCACCAAGGTGCAGCGGCTGCCGATCGAGGCCGTCTCGCAGGCCAGCGCCAACCAGCGCAAGGGCCGCTCGGGCCGCACCTCCGACGGCATCTGCATCCGGCTGTACGAGGAGGAAGACTTCCTCAGCCGGCCCGAGTTCACCGACCCCGAGATCCTGCGCACCAACCTGGCCTCCGTCATCCTCCAGATGACCTCGATCGGGCTGGGCGACATCGAGGCGTTCCCGTTCGTGGAGCCGCCGGACCGCCGCCAGGTCAAGGACGGCGTCAACCTGCTGCACGAGCTGGGCGCGTTCGACGTCCACGGCAAGCTCACCGGCGTCGGCCGCAAGCTGGCCGGCCTCCCCGTCGACCCGCGCCTGGGGCGCATGGTGCTGGAGGCCGAGAAGAACGGCTGCCTGCGCGAGGTCATGGTGATCGCCGCGGCGCTGTCCATCCAGGACCCGCGCGAGCGCCCGTCCGACAAGCAGCAGCAGGCCGACGAGAAGCACCGGCGCTTCGCCGACCCCGAGTCCGACTTCCTGGCCTACCTCAACCTGTGGAACTACCTGCGCGACAAGCAGAAGGAGCTGTCCTCCAGCGCCTTCCGGCGGCTGTGCAAGGCCGAGTTCCTCAACTACCTGCGCGTACGCGAGTGGCAGGACATCTACAGCCAGGTGCGCCAGTCGCTCGGCGCCCAGCCCAACAGCCAGCCCGCGCAGCCGTACCACGTGCACGCGTCGCTGCTGGTCGGGCTGCTGTCGCACATCGGCGTCAAGGACGTCATGGACAAGCAGCGCGGCCAGGACGGCCGCCGGCCGATCCAGGAATACCTCGGCGCCCGCAACGCCCGCTTCGCCATCTTCCCCGGCTCGGCGCTGGCCAAGAAGCAGCCGCAGTGGGTCATGTCGGCCGAGCTGGTCGAGACCTCCCGGCTCTGGGCCCGCGTCAACGCCAAGATCGAGCCCGACTGGGTCGAGCCGCTCGCGCAGCACCTGGTCAAACGCACCTACTCCGAGCCGCACTGGGAGAAGAACCAGGGTGCGGTGATCGCCCTGGAGAAGGTCACCCTGTACGGGGTGCCGCTCGTGGTGGGCCGCAAGGTCAACTACGGCCGCATCGACCCCGACCTGTCGCGTGAGCTGTTCATCAGGCACGCCCTGGTCGAGGGCGACTGGGACACCCACCACCGCTTCCTCAAGGACAACCGCAGGCTGCTCGGCGAGGTCGAGGAGCTGGAGAACCGGGCGCGCCGCCGCGACATCATGGTGGACGACGAGGCGCTGTTCGACTTCTACGAGCAGCGGGTGCCGGCCGACGTGGTCTCGGCCCGCCACTTCGACTCCTGGTGGAAGCAGGCCAGGCAGCAGACGCCCGACCTGCTCACGTTCTCGCCGGACATGCTGGTCAACGAGGGCGCCGACGTCAGCGCCCGCGACTACCCCGACACCTGGAAACAGCTCGGGCAGCGGATGAAGCTGACCTACCAGTTCGAGCCGGGCGCGGACGCCGACGGCGTGACCGTCCACGTGCCGCTGCAGGTGCTCAACCAGGTCAGCTCCGACGGCTTCGACTGGCAGATCCCCGGCCTACGCGAGGAGCTGATCACCGCGCTGATCCGCTCGCTGCCGAAGGCCCTGCGCCGCAACTTCGTGCCCGCCCCCAACTACGCCAAGCAGGTGCTGGAGGGGGTCAAGCAGGGCGGCGAGCCGCTGCTGGCGGCCGTGGAGCGCGAGCTGCTGCGCCTCACCGGCGTACGCGTGCCGCGCGAGGCCTGGCAGCTCGACCAGGTGCCCGAGCATCTGCGCATCACGTACCGGGTGATCGACGAGCGCCGGCGCACGGTGGCCGAGGACAAGGACCTCGACGCGCTGAAGCGCCGCCTCGCCCCGCGCCTGCGGGAGACGCTCTCGCAGGCCGGCGACGACCTGGAGCAGACCGGCCTGCACACGTGGAGCTTCGGGACGCTGCCGAAGGTGTTCGAGCAGGGCCGGATGAAGGGCTATCCGGCGCTGGTGGACGCGGGCGACTCCGTCTCGATCAAGATCTTCGACACGGCGGCCGAGCAGCGCCGCTCCCACTGGCCCGGCGTGCGCCGCCTGCTCCTCCTCAACGTCACCAACCCGGCCAAATCCCTGCTGGGCGGCCTGTCCAACCAGGCCAAGCTGGCGCTGTCACGCAGCCCGCACGGCGGGGCGGTGGCGCTGTTCGAGGACGTGGTCAACGCGGCCGTCGACAAGCTGATGCTCGACGCCGGGGGCGCGGCGTGGGACCCGGTGGCCTTCGACCGCCTCTACCAGCACGTACGGGCTCACCTCCACGACACGGCGGCCGACGTGCTGTCGAAGGTGGAGCAGATCCTGAGCGTCTGGCACGCGGCGGGCGGCCGGCTGAGCGGCCTGCGGGAGAGCGTGTCGACGGACGACATCCGCGAGCAGCTCGGCAAACTCGTCTACGCGGGCTTCGTCACGGCGACCGGTTACCGGCGTTTGTCCGACATCTTGCGCTATATCCGGGCGATCGACCGCCGCCTCACCAAGCTCCCCGAGGAGCCCTGGCGGGACCAGGAGTGGATGGACAAGGTGCACAAGGTCGAGGACGACTACCACGACGTGCTGGAGAAGCTCCCCCGGGCGCGGAGAGGGGATCCGGACGTGGCGGAGATCCGGTGGATGATCGAGGAGCTGCGGGTGAGCTTCTTCGCTCAGACGTTGGGCACGCCTACCCCGGTGTCAGAGAAGCGCATCACCAAGGCGATGGAGAAGCTCACACCATGAAGATCGAGGTATCGAGCTCGAAGTTGACGGGGTCGGGCAGGTAGAGCAGCTTTCCCATGGGCTCCGAGTCGATCGTGCGATATACGCCGTCCTCGATGTCGCTGTACACAGTTACGCTCGGGCACTTCGCGACCTGGTCGATCAGCAGGTAGACCGGCACCTCGCCCAGCGCGTAAAGACGCACCTTTTCCTCGCGGTCGTCGCGAACGCTGCTGGGCGAGACCACCTCGGTGACCATGATCACTCCAGTCGACAGCAGGTCATTACCCCATCGTTTGCAGTCGCGGGGCCACAGCACGTAGTCGGGCTGGAGTGAGTATCTGGGCCCATCGATGCAGATCTGCGGCCCATGCGCTCCGTGCCAGCCGCGCTCCTTGCGCAACGGACGCAGAGCGTAGGCCAGCTCGTCGCTGGCCAAGAAATGCTCAGGGGTGCCTGATGGGCTCACGATCAGCTTCCCTTCGATGACCTCAACCCGGAAGCCGGGGAGGGGGGGTAGGACATCGAACAACTCCCGAGCGGTGCGTGGCGTTCGGCGGCGTCGCACCGCAGTCGCCTTCGGGTTGTCTTCTTGCTCTGCCTCGTCCGTGTGACGTTCCTCTTCGGTGGAGTGCTGCTCCTCCGCCGCGTCGGTGTGGTCCTCCTCCACTTCCACTACATCCGTGTGGAGCTCTTCTTCCACCATGGCGACCATGGATGCTCTCCCTTCGTATTCGAACGGGCACGCTAAGTATTCCATCCCGCGCGCGCCGATGCCACGAAAATCGGCCGCCCCGTGGGGCGGCCGATTCGGTGGGGTGTCACGCCGGGACGGCGCTCACGTCGCGTTCGTAGAAGCGGTGGCCGGCCACCGCCGTCGCGAACTTCTCCGCGATCCCGTCCCCCATCACCACCCCCACGTCGTTGGGCAGCCGGGCGGCCTCCAGGAGCTCCCGCCCCGACCCCACGGCCCCGATGGCCTTGCCGTGCTTGAACGCCTCCATGACGAAGAACCGCGCCCGCCCCAGCGAGGCCAGGGCCGCGCCGTCGGCGGCCACCACCGCGTCGTAGAGGACCGAGCTCGCCGCGCCGAGCTGCCGGTCCACCGGGATGCCGGCCACGGTGCCCTCCGCCGGGGCCAGCACCTCGCAGATGGCGCCCTTGCCCTCCAGGGACTCGCGCAGGGCGGTCACCTCGCCGGCGTCCGTCCCGTCCGCCATGAGGATGGCGACCTTGCGGGTGGCGATGCTCTGCGGCTGGCCGGTCATGCTGAGCGCGGGTGAGGCGTTGGCGTGGACCTCGGTCCTGGGCGGCTCGGGCAGGCCGAGCCCCTGGGCCACCTGGGCGGCCAGGTCGGGGTGGATCTGGCCCAGGTGCCGGACCACGCCCTCCTTGATGGGAGGCCGCTCCACGTGCCCGAGTTCGAACAGGAAGGCGGCCACGATGTGCCGCTTCTCCCAGTCCGCCATGCTGTTCCAGAACAGGGTGGCCTGGCTGTAGTGGTCCTCGAAGCTGGGGCTGCGCTCGCGGATCTTCACGCCGTCCACCCGCTCCTGGTAGTGCCGGTAGCCGTCGGTGGCCTCGGGGCGGTTGCCGCTGATGGAGTTGGGCGCGTAGCTGGTGCGCGACTCGTGGATCAGGTGCTGGTGGAAGCCGTCGCGCTGGTCGTTGCGTACCTCGTTCACCGGCCGGTTGACCGGGATCTGCGGGAAGTTGGGCCCGCCCAGGCGCAGGAGCTGGGTGTCGAGGTAGGAGAAGTTGCGGGCCTGCAGCAGCGGGTCGTTGGAGAAGTCGATGCCGGGCACGACGTTGGCGGTGTGGAAGGCGACCTGCTCGGTCTCGGCGAAGAAGTTCTGCGGGTTGCGGTTGAGCGTCATCCTGCCGATGGGCCGCAGCGGCACCTGCTCCTCAGGGATGATCTTCGTGGGGTCGAGCAGGTCGAAGTCGAAGTCGTGCTCCCGAGACTCGGGCACGAGCTGCACGCACAGCTCGTACTCGGGGTAGGCGCCGCGCTCGATGGCCTCCCACAGGTCCCGGCGGTTGTAGTCGGGGTCGTTGCCCTGGATGCGCAGCACCTCGTCCCACACCAGCGAGTACGTCCCCAGCACCGGCCGCCAGTGCCACTTGACGAACGTCCCCTGCCCGGAGGCGTTCACCAGCCGGAACGTGTGCACCCCGAACCCCTGCATCATCCGGAAGCTGCGCGGGATCGCCCGGTCGGACATCAGCCACATGATCATGTGCAGCGACTCCGGCTGGAGCTGCACGAAGTCCCAGAACGTGTCGTGCGCCGACTGCGCCTGCGGGATCTCGTTGTGCGGCTCCGGCTTGACCGCGTGCACGAAGTCGGGGAACTTGATGCCGTCCTGGATGAAGAAGACCGGGAAGTTGTTGCCCACGAGGTCGAAGTTGCCCTGAGAGGTGTAGAACTTCGTGGCGAACCCGCGTACGTCGCGCACGGTGTCGGCCGAGCCGCGCGAGCCCGCGACGGTCGAGAAGCGCACGAACGTCGGCGTCGGCGTCGAGGTGTCGTTCAGGAAGGCCGCCGAGGTCAGGTCGCCGAGCGGCTCGTAGAGCTGGAAGACCCCGTACGCGCCCGCGCCCCTGGCGTGGACCACGCGCTCGGGTATGCGTTCGTGGTCGAAACGGGTGATCTTCTCGCGGAAGTGGAAGTCCTCCATGAGTGTCGGCCCGCGGGTGCCCGCCCGCAGCGAGTCGTCCGTGTGATCGACCGGGACGCCCTGATCCGTGGTCATGGTGAGGTCGTCGAGTGGGACGCGATCGGCGTCGAGCTGGCGGTGTTTCGCATCGCGCTCTGGCTGCATGAAGAAATCCCCCTTATAGGATTTGTCGGGCGCTTTATCTAGGTGCCCGGCCGAACGGGTTGAAACGGGGGGATTGATGATCAAGGCCGTGGTGTTCGACGTCGGGGAGACACTGATCAGCGAGGCGCGCATCTGGACGCGCTGGGCCGGGCGGCTGGGCGTGAGCGAGTTCGTGCTGATGGGCGCGCTCGGCGGGATGGCGGCGCTGGACCGCCCCCACATCGACGCCTTCGAGCTCATCCGCCCCGGCTTCGACGCGGACGCGGAGGATGCCGCCTGGGAGCGCGACGAGCCCGACGGCCTGCGTAACCACTTCGACGCCGACGACCTCTACCCCGACGTGCGCGACGCCCTGGCGGCCATCAGGGCGGCCGGATACCAGGTGATCATCGCGGGCAACCAGCCGGCGCGGGCCTACGGGGCGCTCGTCGCCATGGACCTGCCCGCCGACTCCGTGCACACCTCCGAGGGATGGGGCGTGTCCAAGCCGGACGCCGGGTTCTTCGCCAAGGTCGCGGCGGTCGCGGGGCGGGAGCCCGGCGAGATCCTCTACGTCGGCGACCGGCTCGACAACGACGTGCTCCCGGCCGCCGCGTCGGGCATGCGCACGGCGCTGCTGCGCCGCGGC
>NZ_JBSFTC010000328.1:0-11452 GCF_053590415.1 Nonomuraea sp. NPDC003201 | reverse complement strand
CGTCGCCCGGGCGGGACTGGCCGCCCGGGTGGCGAGCTCGCCCGAGCTGGACGCGACCGCCGTGATCGGGACGCGCCCTTAGCGATGTTAAGGTGTCCCGCGATGGCACAGAAGGGACTGGCGCGGGACACCGTCGTGCGCGCCGCGCTGGAACTGCTCGACGAGGTGGGCCTGGACGGGCTGTCGGTACGCCGCCTCGCCGCCCGCCTCGGCGTGCAGAACCCGGCCCTCTACTGGCACTTCCGCAACAAGCAGGAACTGCTGGACGAGATGGCGCGCGAGCTGCTCGCCCCCGAGATGGGCGGCCCCGGAGAGGACGAGACCTGGCGGGAGTGGCTGACCCGGCGCGCCCACCGCTACCGGCGCACGCTGCTGAGCCACCGTGACGGTGCGCGGCTGGTCACCGGGAGCGACCCGGGCGCGAGCGTGGCGCGGGGGTTCGAGGAGGAGCTGAAGACCCTGGTCGGGCTGGGGTTCACGCCCGGTCAGGGCCTGCACGCGATCGGGTCCGTCAGCCACTACACCCTCGGCTTCGTGCTCAACGAGCAGGCCCGGCGCGAACGCCGGGAGCGGGGCCAGGCCCGGGACCTGGACGCGTACGCCGACTACCCCCTCACGGTCGCGGGCGTGCGCGAGGGCGGGGCCCCCACGAGCGATGAGGCGTTCGCGCACGGGCTGCGGCTCATCCTCGACGGCGTGGCCGTCTCTTTGCGGGACGCCTGAACGGCTTTCTTGCAGTGATTTGCCCCTTTTGATGGGCGGCGTGCTGTTATTTGTCCGTGGACTTCGCCTCTGATCCGCGCTTTCATTTTCTCCGTCGGTTCGGCATCGAATTACGGGGGTCAGATGGCTCGTTCGCGGCGAATCATGCAAATCGCCGTCGCTTTCACGGTGGTGGCGAGCGCCGCCCCTCCGGCGTCGGCGGCGCAGCGGGATCCCGTGCGGATCACGCGTTTCCTCGGGGAACAGCGGCTGGCGCACCGGCTGAAGTTCGAGGACACCACGGTGGGCGGGCTGTCGGGGATCGACCGCGATCCCGGAACCGGCACCTGGTATTTCGTCTCCGACGACCGCTGGCGCTACAACCCCGCCCGCTTCTACACCGGGCAACTGGACTTCGACCGGGACACGGGGGAGTTCGTCGGCGTGCGACTGACCGGGGTCAGGACGCTGACCAGGGCCGACGGCACGCCGTACGCGGCGTACGGCCAGCCGGGCTCGGCCGACCCCGAGTCGATCAGGTACGACCGGTGGAGCGGGCGGCTGATATGGGGAGACGAGGGGGACCGGCCGGACAGCGCCAATCAGGACATTCCGATTTCCGCCGCCGCGGTGCACACGACTGACCTTCAAGGACGTAATGCCGGAGAATTGCGGGTGCCGCCGAATTTGCGGCTGACGGACACCGAAAGAGGGCCCAGGCGTAATTTCGGCTTCGAAGGGGTGGCGGTCACGGAAAGCGGCATCACCGCCGTCACCGAGGGCCCGCGCCACGAGGACGGACCCGTGCCCTCGGTGGCGCGTGGCGCGCCCGCGCGCCTGACCGTGTGGAACCGCATGGGCATCGCGCGCGCCCAGTACGCCTACCCGCTGGACCCCCTGCCCACCGCGCCGATCCCGCCCGAGGGGGACGCCGACAGCGGGGTGTCGGAGATCCTGGCGATCGACAATGACCGCTATCTCGCGCTGGAGCGGTCCTGGATCCAGGGCGTCAACTACCGGGTCAAGCTCTACGAGATCGACCTGCGCGGTGCCACGAACGTGCTGACCAGGGACGACCTTGCGCAGGGCAGACCATATCGGCCGGTGACCAAGCGGCTGGTCTATGACCTCGGCTCCTTCCGGCCCCCGGTCCAGAACCTCGAGAGCCTGGCCTGGGGGCCGCGCCTGGCCGACGGGTCGTGCACGCTGGTGATCGGCTCGGACGACAACTTCGACCAGCGCGAGACGACCCAGTTCCTCGCCTTCGCCGCCACGGGGTGCCCGTGAGGACGCCGGCCGGGAAGGCGTGTCGTGCCTGGTCAGACGGCACGGCTGGGCGCCGCGAGCGTGGGTAGCGTGCTGGATATGGCCACCTTCGACCTGACCATGCTCCGGGCGGTCGTCTTCGACACCGACGGGGTGGTCACCGACACGGCGCGGGTGCACGCCGCCGCGTGGAAGCACGTGTTCGACGCGTTCCTGCGGGGCCGCTCCGCGCCGTTCGACGTGCGCGCCGACTACCTGGCCTTCGTGGACGGGCGGCCCCGGCTGGACGGGGTGCGCACGTTCCTGGCCTCGCGCGGCATCTCGATCCCCGAGGGCGGTCCGCAGGACGAGCCGGGGGCGGAGACCGTACACGGGCTGGGGCTGGCCAAGGACGCGCTGTTCGTGGAGGCGATCGCGCACCACGGCGTGGCCGCCTTCCCCTCCACCGTCGCATTGCTGCACGAGCTGCGCCAGCGCGGCTGCCGCACCGGCGTCGTCTCTGCCAGCAGGCACTGCCGGGCGGTGGTGTCATCGGCGGGCCTGCTGCACCTGTTCGACGTGGTGGTCGGCGGGGAGGACGCCGCCGAGCTGGGGCTGCCCGGCAAGCCGGATCCCGCGCTGTTCCTGGAGGCCGCGCGCCGCCTGGAGCTGGCCCCCGGGGTGGTGGCGATCGTGGAGGACGCGCTGCCGGGCGTCGAGGCCGCGCGGAAGGGCGGGTTCGGCCTGGTCGTCGGGGTGGACAGGAGCGGGTCCGGGGTGCCGGGGGACGGGCCGGGGGCCGCCGCGGGGACCGGTGCCCGGGCGATGCTGGCCGCCGGGGCGGACGTCGTGGTCGCCGATCTGGCCGACACGGACGTCTCCGGCCGCGTTCCGGTGGGACGGCCATGAACGGCGCGCTCGGGCCCGTGCGCCGCGCGCCGCCGTTCGACGCCGTTCCGCTACCGCGGAGGGCGGCTCTCCATCGACGCCGGCCACCACGAGGCACGCGTGAACGGCACCGCGCGCCGTAGCCACACGCGAGGAGAAAAGATCATGACTGGCACCGGAGATCTCGGACGCCGCCTCATCCACTGCCGCGAACGCCTCGGCCTGACCCGTGAGCAGGTCGCCGAACGCGCGGCCATGTCGGCGGGCTACCTGAGATACCTGGAGGAAAATCCCGATATGCCGGACACCGGGGCCCTCTACCGCCTGGCGGACGCGCTGCAGACCACGGTGCACGAGCTGCTGGGCGGCGGCCTGGACCGCCCGCCCGGGCACGGCCCCGCCATGGCCAACCCGACGATGGAGGTGCTGGACCCGGAGGAGTGCCTGAGGCTGATCTCGCCGGGCGGGATCGGGCGGGTGGCGTTCAGCGGCTCGCGCGGGCCCACCGTGCTGCCCGTCAACTACAAGCTGCACCACGGCGTGATCGTCTTCCGCACCGCGTCCGGTGGTCCGATGGACCAGGACCTGCGTTCGGGGCTGGAAGGGGTGGACATCAAGATCGCGTTTGAGGTCGACAAGATCGACGAGGCCAACCGCGAAGGGTGGAGCGTCCTGGTGCAGGGGCCCGCCCACCACGTGACGGCGGACGAGATGGAGGAGGTGGCCGACTCGGGCGTCACGCCCTGGGCGGGCGGCGAACGCCGCCTCTACATCCGCATCGTCCCCCATCAGATCGCGGGCCGGCGCATCCATGGCATGTAGTGGCCCCGGCGTTTCGTCGCAGATCAGAGGCGGTGGGCTGGGATACTGGCGCCCGTCGTCCCGCTGCTGATCAGAGGCCGTCGGCTGGGATACTCCGGTAGCCGGCCGGGCATGATCGCCACTGTCAGGAGGTGCCGCATGAAACGCTTCACCGGGCCGGCCCTACAGGTGCTCATCGTGTTCGCGGTGGCGACCGCCGGCTGCGGGGCCGTGGGCGACCCGCGGGGCTCGGTCCCCGGGACGGCCTCACCCGAGGAGACCACCCCGCCGGGCAGTGCTACGACCACGCCTCCCGGCACGCCGGCCCCTGGCGGGGGCCTGGTCGCCGGCCGCTACCAGCCGCTGTGGCCGTTCTCCACTCCCGGCGAGGCGATGGCGTGGCGGGAGGCGCACCGCAGGGACGGCCGCGAGGCGTGGCACCTCGACGCCCGCCGCACCGCGCTCGCCTTCACCCGCGACTTCCTCCGCTTCACCGAGATCGACCGGGTCGCCAAGTCCGTCCGGCAGGGCGACCACGCGCGGGTGCACGTCGCCTACCAGGCCGAGGAGGGCCCGCGGCCGCTGGTGGCGGCCGTCGTGCACCTGGTGAAGTTCGGCTCGGGCGAGGACGCGCCGTGGGAGGTGGTGGGCACGGACGACACCTCGCTCTCGCTCACCAGACCCCGCTACGGCGCCACCGTGCGGTCCCCGCTGACCGTGGGCGGTCAGATCACGGGCGTGGACGAGAGCGTCAAGGTCCAGGTCCGCCGGCCCGGCTCGGCCACCCCGATGGGGGAGTCGTGCTGCGTGGGCGCCGGCGGGACCGGCTCGCCGTGGTCGGCCCGGGTCTCCTTCAAGGCGCCCCCGGGGCGGACGCTGACCGTCGTGGCGTCCACCGGCGGCCACGTGGCGACCGTCGAACGCTTCGCGGTGACGGGCGTGAACGTCGCCCCCTCCTGAACCCCTGCCCGGCGCGCCGCGAGATCCGGTCTCAGCAGGAGGTCTGGCCGGTCGGGTGGAGGCGGACGCAGCAGTGTTCGGGGGCGGGTTGCAGGCGGGCGGTGACGCCTGTCGCGGCGAGGCCTTCGAGGAGTCCGGTGAGGAGGCACAGGTTCATGCCGCAGACCAGCTCGGTGTGCTGCCGGGCCAGGCTGTGGAAGGGGCAGTTGACGAGGGTGATGGTGTCGCCCTCGTCGCGGGGCTCGAATCCGAGGGCTTCCAGGGCCGGCACGACCGCGGCGCGGGGGTCGGGTGCGGGGTCGGCGGGGCGGGCCTCGCGGCCGAGCTCTCTGCCCAGTTCGCGAGCGCGCCGGTCGAGCACGTCGCGTGGGGGCTCTCCTGAGGTCTGCGCTTCCTGGAGGGCGTCGGCGAGCAGGTGGGCGGCGGTTTCGTAGCGCCGGTCCGGCAGGGAGATCATGATCTGCCCGAGCGCGCGCCGGTAGAGCTTGGCCGGGCGGCCGGCGCCGGGGCCGGTGCGGCCGGTGCGCCGTTCGTAGACGGCTTCGAGCAGCCCTTCGGCCACCAGTTTGTCCAGGTGGAACGAGACCGTGTTGCGCGGCGCCTGCACGGCGTCGGCGGCCTGGTCACGGCTCACCGGCGCGGGCTGCCGCACCACGAACTCATACAAGCGGCGCCGCGTCGGCTCGTCCAGCGCCGCGATGGCGGAGACGCGTGCCGGCCATGCCTCGTCGACCTCGCTCATTCTAAAACCCATTCCTGTTGACTAAATCGCTGGGCGCCTTCTAATGTTAGCGAAACTTGTCAATAGAAGGAGGGGTTCATGATGCGCTGCGCATCCGACGATCGCGGGCGGGCGGCATGAGCGACTCCGTGGCGCGGCCGGTCGGTGGTTCGTCCCCGGACCACCAGCAGCGACGCCTGCGGGTGGTCCGGGGACGCGGCGATGTGGACCTTGAGGCCGCGCAACGGGCGGTGACCGACCTGCTGATCGCGCTGGGCCGGGACCCGGAGTCCGAGCACCTGGCCGACACCCCGAGGCGGGTCGCGCACGCCTATGCCGAGTTGCTGGCGCCGCGCGAGTTCAACCTGACGACCTTCCCCAACGAGGAGGGGTACGACGAGCTCGTCCTGGCCCGCGACATCCCGGTGCAGTCGCTGTGCGAGCACCACCTGCTGCCGTTCCAGGGCGTGGCGCACGTGGGCTACCTGCCCGGCGACCGCATCCTCGGGTTGTCGAAGCTCGCCCGCGTCGTCGAGCTGTTCGCCCGCGATCTCCAGGTGCAGGAACGGCTGACCAAGCAGGTGGCCGACTGGTTGCAGCAGCACCTGGCCCCCAAGGGCGTCGGCGTGGTGATCGAGGCCGAGCACCTGTGCATGTCGATGCGCGGCGTGCAGGTCCGCGGGTCCCGCACGGTCACGTCAGCCCTGCAGGGGCTGCTCCGCGAGGATCCGCGCTCCCGGCAGGAGTTCTTCGCGCTGGCCGGAGCCCACGGCTAGCCCTTCGACAAGCAGACAGGAGACTGACGATGCCGGCACCAGCAACGTTCGTGATCGCCGGAGGCGGCCTGGCCGCGGCCAAGGCCGCCGAGGCCCTGCGCGAGGAAGGGTTCGACGGCGCGATCGTCGTGGTCGGCCGGGAACCGCACCTGCCCTACGAGCGGCCCCCGCTGTCGAAGACCTGTCTGCAGGACGGCGGCGAACGACAGAAGATCTTCGTGCACGACGCGGCCTGGTACCGTGACCACGCCGTCGACCTGCGCACCGGCGTCACGGTCACCGAGATCGACCGGGCCGCTCATCAGGTGACCCTGTCCGACGGCGAGCGGCTCCGGTACGACAAGCTGCTGCTGGCCACCGGGGCCCGCCCGCGCCGCCTGGCCGTCCCCGGTCACGATCGCGACAACGTGCTGTACCTGCGTACCGTCGACGACTCCGACCGCCTGCGTGCCACGCTGTCCGCCGCCACCAGGATCGCCGTCGTCGGCGCCGGCTGGATCGGCCTGGAGACCGCCGCCGCGGCCCGCGCCGCCGACGTCGAGGTCACCGTGGTGGAACGGGAGCGGCAGCCGCTGCTCGGCGCCCTCGGCCCCGAGATCGGCGCCGTCTTCGCCGGCCTGCACCGTGACCACGGCGTCGACCTGCGGCTCGGCGCCCGCCTCGCCGCAGTCACCGAGGCCGGCGTACGGCTGGCCGACGGCACCCACATCGACGCGGACGCCGTGGTGGCCGGCATCGGCGCCGTCCCGGAGACCGATCTGGCCGCCGCCGCGGGGCTGCCGGTCGACAACGGCGTCATCACCACAGCCGACCTGCGCACCGGCGATCCCGACATCTTCGCCGCCGGCGACGTCGCCAACGCCTACCACCCCCTCCTGGGCGGGCACATCCGCGTCGAGCACTGGGCCAACGCGCTCAACCAGCCCGCCGTCGCCGCCCGCGCCATGCTCGGCCGGCAGGCCGCCTACGACGAGCTGCCCTACTTCTACACGGACCAGTACGACCTGGGCATGGAGTACGTCGGCCACGTCCCGCCCGGCCTCGCCCACGACGTCGTCATCCGCGGGGACCTGGCCGAGCGGGAGTTCCTCGCCTTCTGGCTCCGGAACGACACGGTGATCGCGGCCATGAACGTCAACATCTGGGACCAGACCGACGAGCTCAAGGCACTCGTCCGAGCCGCCTCCCCGCTCGACCGCGCCGCACTCGCCGACTCCGCGACCCCGCTGCGCCGGCTCATCCGGTGACAACGGCGTTCGAGCGCGCCCGCGGACTCACACGGTCAGCAGGATCCACTTCCACTTGCTCTTGACGACCTCCGCTCGGCGTTCATGACGATGCGTGCGGGATGAGAATGGACGCCGCACCGAGCAACGAGGTGGCTCCGACGATCGCCACGGGTTGTGATCGCCGAGGGCGGCGGCACCGTCATGCTCGCCTACCTCAAGGCGTGATCCTCCCGTCCGTGAGGACGCTCAACGTCGCCCGTACGTCGTCCTCGTTGTTGAAGTAGTGGAAGCCGAAACGCACGCGGTCGCCGAGCGCGGTCGCCCGCACGCCCCGTTCGCGCAGCCGCGCGGAGAGGCGGTCGGCATGATCGGTGCGCAGCACGACGATCTGGGAGAGCGGGCCGTTCACCACCCGCCGGAAGCCGGCCCTTCGCGCCTCCTCGGTGAGCTGCCGGGCGAGGCCGAGGCAGTGCCGCTCGACGCGGCCGGCGTCCAGCGAGCGGAACAGGCCAAGGGCCGCGCAGGCGCCGATCCAGGAGAACCAGGCGGGGGAGGTGTCGCACCGGCCGGCATCGTCCGCCAACCGCATGGGGCCGCCGAAGTAGCCGTGCGGGGGGCCGGTGGACTTCCAGCTCGGCGCGAGCGGCGTCAGGCCGCCGAGCCGGTCGGGCCTGGTGACGAGCCAGGCCGCGCCACGCGGGCACAACAACCACTTGTAGCCGTGTACGGCGAGGTAATCGGGGCGCACGGCCGCCGGGTCGTAGCGCAGCGCGCCCAGCGACTGCGTGAGGTTGACGAACAGCCGCGCGCCCACGCGGTCGGTCGCCTCCCGCAGGACGGGCAGGTCGAGCCGCTGTCCCTCCCTGCTGGTCACCTCGCTGACGGCGAGCAGGACGGTGTCGTCGTCCAGCGCGGCGATCAGGTCCTCCACCCGGGTCTCCCCGTCGCGTGCCGGGACCGCGACCACGTCGTGCCGGGCCAGCCACGGGAACAGGTTGCTGCGGAACTCCTCGGCCGCCACCACGATCCGGCCGGGCGGCAGGGACGCGGCGACCGTGGCGGCGGCCTCGGAGAGCGAGCCGAGGGCCGACACCGTGGCGGGTTCGACCCCGATCAGCCGGGCGAACAGGGCGCGGGCCCGGGCCGCCGCCGCGTCCCAGGCGGGCCAGTCGAGCTCGCCGGTCGACCAGTCGGACACGGCCTGGTGCATGGCCTCGGTCACCGGGTCCGCACCGGGAGGAACGCCCGGCGTGTCCAGCCATACCGTTGAGCGCAGCGCGGGGAAGAGCCCTCGGAAGTCCTCCGGGCTCATCGGCGCGGCAGGGCGGCCACGCCCTCGATCTCGACGGTCAGCGCCGGATCGGCCAGGGCCGTGACCACCGCGAGCGAATGGGCGGGCCAGTCGCCGTCCGGATACCACTTCGCGAACGTCTCCGCCCGCGCCGCGCGGCAGCCCGCGACGTGTTCGACGCCCGCGACCAGGGTGAACAGCTTCACCAGGTGCTGCGGGCCCGCGCCGAGCGCGTCGAGCAGCAACTCGATGTTGGCGAAGATCTGCCGCGTCTGCGTCTCCGCGTCCGGGCCCGCGAGGGTGCCGTCCGGCAGCGCGCCGACCTGGCCGGAGATCATCACCAGCTCATGGTCCGCCGGGACCGAGGCGAGGTGACTGTACTGGCCGATCGGCGGGGCCAGCGTGGCAGGATTCCAGCGGCGGATCATCGGGTCTCTCCTCGGAGGGCCGGTTTCTGGGGCGTCACAACGCTAGGCGGGGGCGACCGGCCGGATCACGCGTCCACCTGCGGAATTTCAGATAGTCGAAAATCGGGCCGCTCTCTTCGGCGCGACCGCGCCCCGCTGACGTGGCCGGGGCCCGGCGCACCATGATGGAGACCGCGGGCGTACTCGCCCGGCGGGACCTGACAGGGAGGCGGACATGAGCGAGCCGGAGGCCGGCGGGAAGACCGTGCTGCTCACGCTGGAGCGCGGCCTGCACGTGCTGGAGGCCGTGGCCGCCGCGGACGGCACCGCCACCGCGAAGGTGCTCAGCCGTCAGCTCGGCATCAGGCTCGGCACCTGCTACCACCTCCTGCGCACGCTGCTGGCCGGCGGCTACGTGGTCCGCCTTTCCGGCGGCCGTTACGACGTCGGCCACCGGGCGGCGTCGCTGAACCGGCACCTCCAGCGCCGGGCCGGGCCGGCGCCCGAGCTGGCGGTGATCCTGGCCCGGCTGCACGACAGGACGCACGAGACGTCCTACATCTCCGGCTGGCAGCACGGAACGCTGACGTTGCAGCACTACATCTCCGGGCCGCACGCGATGAGCGTCGGCGAGCTCGACGTCGGCTACACCGGGCACATGCACGCGCGCGCCTCCTGCAAGGCGGTGCTCGCCTTCCTGCCGGAGGACCAGGTGGCGGCGATGTTCAAGGGAGTGGAGCTCAAGGCGGTCACCCCGCGCACGATCGTCGACCACGACCATCTCACCGTCGAGCTGGCCCGGGTGCGCAGGCAGGGCTACGCGGTGGACCGTGAGGAGTTCAGCGAGGGCGTGTGCTGCGTGTCGGCGCCCTTCTTCGACGGGACGGGTTCGCCGACGGGCGCGTTCACGGTGTCGGTCCCGACGACCCGGTTCCAGGAGAGGCAGGCCACGATGACCATGGGGGTCCGGGAGGCGGCCGCGATGGCGACCGGCCTCCTGCGCGGGCGGGCCGTGGCCCACGCGGTGCCGGATGGGATGGTGCGTCCCTGCATCGCCCGATAAGGACACCGCCCAGGCCACGCCGCACGGAAACCGCTACCGCCCGCTAGCTGCGATGACGCCGGTTGATCCGTTAGCCTCGGCATCGGGAACGGGCGCGCGCCGCCACGACCGGGGCCGGGGACCGCAACGCAGTGAGGTGCTCATGAGCCAACTGGACAACGCCCCGCCGGAGAGCGGGTCACTGGCCGAACTCGCCAGGCGACACGGGCTGCGCCCCGCCATCGCGCGCCCGAGACTGCCCGTCTACACGCGCCAGCTGTGGGAGCGGCGGCACTTCATCCTGACGTACGCGACCTCGCGCAACGTCTCCAAATACTCGGGGTCCGCGCTGGGCCAGCTCTGGCAGATCCTCACCCCGCTGCTGAACGCGGCCATCTACTACGTGATGTTCGGCCTCATCCTCGGCGGCAGCAAGAACATCGACAACTACCCGGCGTTCCTGCTCACCGGGATGTTCGTGTTCACGTACACGCAGCGGACCGTCACCGCGGGCGCCAAGTCGATCTCCGGCAACCTGTCGCTGATCCGCGCCCTGCACTTCCCCCGGGCGTCGCTGCCGCTGGCGTACACGATCCAGGAGCTGCAGCAGCTCACCATCTCCATGGGGGTGCTGCTGCTGATCGTGACGGTGACGGGGGAGTTCCCCACGTGGTTCTGGCTGATGGTGCCGATCGTGCTGGCGCTGCAGACGTCGTTCAACATCGGAGCGGGGCTGGTGCTGGCCAGGCTGGGGTCCACGGTGCGGGACCTCAGCCAGTTGCTGCCGTTCATCATGCGGACGTGGCTGTACGCGTCCGGGGTGTTCTTCGCCATCCATGACAAGGTCGTCAACAGCGCCCGCCTGCCGGAGTGGGTGGCGACGGTGATGTACCTGAACCCGGCGGCCTCCTACATCGAGTGGATGCGCGACATCCTGATCGGGAGCCACGTCCCGCCGCGGACGGTGTGGCTGTCGTGCGTGTTCTGGGCGGTGTTCTCGCTGGTCTTCGGGTTCTGGTACTTCTGGCGGGCCGAGGACCGCTACGGGCGGGGCTGAGCGGGAACGGCGGCGTCACTGGCTTCCACCACCGCCTCCGCCGCACCCGCCGCCGCCACCACCCCCGCCGTCGGACCCACCGCCTCCTCCGTCGGACCCACCGCCTCCTCCGTCGGACCCACCGCCTCCTCCGTCGGAACCGCCCCAGCCTCCGCCGCCGTCATGGCCGTGGGACCCGCCGCCGCCGTCGAACAGGCCGCCGAAGTCGAAGAACCTGCCCTCGTACGAGGGGTCGCCGTAGGAGTAGGCGGGGCTGCCGTACGACCCGCAATGGCCGGGCGCGCAGCACGCCGCCAGCACCCCGCGGTGGCTCCTGGCCCGCGTGTCGCGGGC
>NZ_JBSFTC010000327.1:0-11475 GCF_053590415.1 Nonomuraea sp. NPDC003201 | reverse complement strand
GCTCGTCTCGCGGGGGGACAGCACGCTGTTCACGATCGAGCCGACGGCGCCGGAGGCGAACCGGACGATCGCGAACGACACGTCCTCGGTCTCGACCCGGCGGCCGAGCGTCGCGGCCACGGCGTGCACCTCGTGCCAGTCGCCGAGCAGGCTGAGCAGGAGGTCCATCTGGTGGATGCCATGGCCCATGGTCGGGCCGCCGCCCTCGGTCTCCCACTTGCCACGCCACGGCACCTCGAAGTAGTCGTGGCCGCGGTACCACAGCGTGTTGCACACGGCGACGAGCGGCGAACCCAGCTCGCTGGCGCCGATGTGCCGGCGCAGCCGCTGGGCCGCGCTGCCGAAGCGGTGCTGGAAGACGTAGCTGGCGTACGGGCCGCCGTCCTTTTCGTGGGCGGTGATCTCGTCGTACTCGGCCAGCGACAGCGTCGGCGGCTTCTCGCACCAGACCCACGCGCCGGCGTCCAGGCCGGCGATCACCGCCTCCCGGTGCGCCACCGGCGGGGTCGCGACGACGACCAGATCGGGGCTCTCCCGCGCCAGCATCTCGGTCAGATCGGTGTGGCGGCCCGGGATGGCGTGGGAGTCGGCCAGCTCGTTCGCGCGGGCGGAGTCGACGTCGCACACGGCCACGACCTGCACCGCGTCGCCGGCCGCGGCCAGGGCGGGAAGGTGGCTGATTCTCGCGATGCCCCCGGCGCCGACGACGGCGACGCGGACCGGGGACGGAAACGCAGGCATGGACACTCCCTCGGACGACCCAAAAGTGATCGATCACTTTTTCTCGCCAACTTAGTTTCGATCACGCCGGGGTGTCAACGCCCGCCTCGTCTCCCTGGAGGGCCTTCAGCCAAGGGGGGACGGCGCGACGGACTCGCGGCTGCGTACGGGCATCGGAACCCGGTGCACGTCGCCCACCCGATCGCCGTCCGTGCGGTCGCGGTCGATCTCGGTGAACAGCACGTCGACGGCCTTGCGGCCCAGCTCGTAATGGGGCAGTGCGACGGTGGTCAGCTTGGGGCGCATCCACGAGGCGATGGGATGGTCGTCGAAGGAGACGACGGAGACGTCGGCGGGCACCTTGAGCCCGAAATCGTCGAGTGCCTGGTAGGCGCCCATGGCGATGCGGTCGTTGAAGCAGATGAGCGCGCGTGGCTGGGCGGTGTGCAGGAGGTCGCGGGTCGCGGCGAGGCCGTATTCGGGCTGCCAGTCGGGGCAGGTGCGGGCGCCCGCCACCTCGACCCCCACCTCGCCGAGCGCCTCGCGGATGCCGACGAGCCGTTCCACCGCCGCGACGCTCTCGGCGGGCGCGTCGCGCAGGCCAGGACCGGCGCCGATCAGGTAGATGCCGTCGCGGTGGCCGGCCTCGAGCAGGATGCGGGCGGCGCGGCGGCCGGCCTCGACCTCGTCGGGAAGGACGGCGGGCAGGGGCGTGGGCTGCTCGGGCAGCGCGTTGAGCAGCACGGCGGGCGTGGCCGTGATGGTCCTGGGCACCTTGATGGTCCTGGTGAACATCGAGGCCAGGACGAGCCCGTCCACCTGCCGGTCGTGCATGGCCTGCAGCAGGAGGCTTTCGAGCTCGGCGTCGCCCTCGGTCTCACCGATGAACAGCATGAAGCCGCGGTCGCGGGCGGCCTCGAGCGCTCCCTTGATCATGTCACCGGCCAGCCGCGAGGTGGCGACGGTGTCGGAGATGAAGCCGATCGTCCGGGTGGTGCCCGTGCGCAGGCCGACGGAGACGATGTTGGGCCGGTACTGCAACTCGTCGGCCGCTTTCAGCACCCGCTGCTCGACGTCCTGAGAGATGCGCAGCTCACGGCCACGGCCGGACAGGACAAGCGATGCGGTCGTGCGGGAGACACCGGCAGCCTTGGCCACATCCGCCAAGGTGACCCGTCGTGGGCTCACCCAGAACCTCCGATCGTCAAGAGTGGGTTACAGGGGGTTGACATCGTACGACACGCACCGTGAGACTAACGGGCGCTAACCCGATTTAGCAACGGAGTTGGGACATCAGCCTGCGCCGATTGTCCCAGGCAGCAGAGGAGATGCACATGGCTCGTCGAGGTCGCTCCGGGGCCGCGCTGGTGATCGCCATGGGGACGCTGGCCGCCGCCTGCGCGGCTCCCGGCAGCAACAGCCCGCAGCCCGCGGCCACCAGCGCGTCGGCCCCGTCCGCGGCGCCCACCTGCGGCACGGCGCCGATCACGATGAACGGCTACTTCGAGACCGGTTTCCCGCTGCCCAAGGCGCTGACCACCGAGTTCACCAAGCAGCACCCGAACGTCACGTGGAACATCCGCGAGGACCAGTTCGCGGTGATCACGCAGAACGCCCCCCGCGTGCTGGCGGACAACCCGCCCGACCTGATGCGCCTTCCCCAGGTCTCCGAGCTGGTCAAGGACAACCTGCTGAAGAACCTCGACGGCTACGCGAAGGTGTTCGGCTGGGACAAGTGGCCGGCCTCCCAGCTTGAGCAGCTGCGCCTCGGCCCGGGCGGGCGGCCGCGCGGCGAGGGCTCGCTGTACGCCCTGGGCCTCAACTCCAGCATGACCGGGATCTTCTACAACAAGAAGCTCGCCGCGAAGATCGGGATGTCCGCGCCGCCCGCCACGCTGGCCGAGCTCGACGCGCTGCTGGACAAGGCCAAGAAGGCGGGCATCACGCCCATCGTGCAGTTCAACGGCGGCGCCACCGGCGGCCTGGCGTTCCCGCTGCAGGACCTCATGGCCTCCTACGGCCCGGCCGCCCCGATCAACGACTGGATCTTCCAGAAGCCCGGCGCCACGATCGACACCCCGTCGAACCTGCAGGCCGTCCAGCACCTGGAACGGTGGATCAAGGCGGGATACTTCCAGAAGGACGTCAACGCGGTCGACTACGCGACGATGATGAGCCGCTTCATCGACGGCCAGGGGCTGTTCATGTTCAACGGCGACTGGGAGTCCGGCAACCTCGACAAGCAGATGCCGGGCGACGTCGGCTTCTCCCTGATGCCGCCGGCGCAGCAGGGTGGCAAGCGGGCCGCCATGTCGGCGCCCCTCACCTTCGGCATCGCCGCGAACGCCAAGAACGCCGACTGCGCCGCCTTCTTCCTCGACTGGGTGGCCACCGACAAGCGGGCCCGCGAGATCGGCGTCGAGGTCGGCGGCTCGCGTCCGATGGGTCCCGCCGACGCGTACATGCCCGAGGTGGCCGCGGACAAGGTCACCGCCGGCACGCTGGCGGCCGGAGCGGACATCTCCAAGGACAACGGCGCGATGGACTTCATCGCCAACGCCACCGGCGCCATCTACGCCAAGAGCTGGACGCCCCAGCTGCAGAAGCTGGTGGCCGGGCAGCAGAAGCCGCAGGAACTGCTGAAGACGGTCCAGGCCGACTACGCCGGCCAGCTCGAAGGGAACTGAAGCAGGTGGTCACCCGCCCTGCCGGCGCCCGGGCCACGCACCGGCGCCCGGTCGCGGCCAGGCTGCGCGACGCGCGCGGCCTGGTCGGCTGGCTGTTCGTCGCGCCGGCGTTCGCCTTCTACGCGGTCTTCGTCCTGCGTCCGATCGCCCTGACGTTCCAGTACTCCCTGTACGAGTGGGACGGCATCGGCCCGTCCACCTGGGTCGGTCTGGCCAACTTCGGGAAGGTCTTCACCGACCCGGACCTCTACGACTCGCTGATCAACGCCGTCAAGCTCATCGTCTTCTTCAGCGCGATCCCGGTCCTGCTGGGCCTGGCCATCGCCGCCACGATCCGGCGCATCGCCCAAAGCCGGCTGGCCCTCGTGGCGCGGACCGTTCTCTTCCTGCCGCAGGTCATCCCGCTGGTGGCGGCCGGCATCGCCTGGAGCTGGCTGCTGGCCTCCACCGGCGTGATCAACCAGCTGCTCTCGCTCGTCGGCCTCGGCGGGATCACCCGGGCCTGGCTGGGCGATTTCTCCACCGCGCTGCCGGCGGTCGGGATGATCGGCGCATGGGTGCTCCTCGGCCTGTGCACGCTGCTGCTCCTGGCGGGTATGAGCAAGATCGACCCGGCGCTGTACGAGGCCGCCCGGCTGGACGGCGCCGGCCCGTGGCGGGAGTTCGTCTCGATCACCGTCCCCAGCCTGCGGCAGGAGATCGCGGTCTGCGTCACCGTGACCGTGATCGCGGCCCTGGCAAGCTTCGACATCATCTACATCTCCACCCAGGGCGGTCCGGGCAACACGACCATGGTGCCCGGCCTGCAGATCTACTACCTGGCCTTCTCCGAACGCGAGGTCGGCATGGCCTCGGCCCTGGCCCTGGTGCTCATGGTCCTCGTGATCGCCTGCGCCCTTCCCATCCAGTGGTTCACCAAGGAGGGCAACCGATGATCACCTCGTGGCGGGAGTCCTGGACCGGCAGGGTGCTGCTCATCGCCATGATGGCGATCACGATCCTGCCGTTCCTCAGCCTGTTCGTCACCGCCCTGCACCCGTCAGGCACCTACCCGGCGGGGCTGGCCTGGCCGGCCGACCCGCAGTGGGGCAACTTCCTCGCCGCCTTCCGGGCCGCGAACATGGGCGAGCTGCTGAAGTCGAGCGTCCTCATCGTGCTCGGCGTGGTCCCGATCTCCATCGTGCTGGCGACGATGGCCGGATTCGCCATCGGCCACCTGCGCGTCATCGGCGGCCGCGTGATCTTCCTGCTGTTCGTGCTCGGCCTGACCCTGCCCTTCGAGGGCATCATCACGCCGCTGTACTACCAGATCCGCGACATGGGACTGCTCAACACGCGCTGGGCGATCATCCTGCCGCTCATCGGCCTGTTCATGCCGTTCTCCGTCTTCTGGATGCGCGCGCACTTCGTCAACATGCCCGGCGAGCTGTCGGAGAGCGCGCGGATGGACGGGGCCAACGTCTGGCAGTTGTTCCGGCGCATCCACGTCCCCCTGGCCATGCCGGCGATCTCGTCCCTGGGCATCCTGCTGTTCCTGTGGACCTGGAACCAGTTCCTGCTGGCCATCGTCCTGGTCGATGACCCGACCAAGCGCACCATGTCCGGCGCGCTGGGCGCCTTCCAGGGGCAGTGGGGCACCGACATCCCGCTGCTGTGCGCCGGGTCGCTGCTGATCCTGACCCCCACGCTCGTGATCTTCCTCATCTTCCAGCGGCACTTCGTCAAGGCCCTGCTCCAGGGCTCCCTGAAGGGCTGACGGCGATGAACGCGACACCGCCGCTCTACGGCGGGATCGAGGCGGGCGGGACGAAGTGGGTGTGCGCGCTCGCCGGCACCCACGGGCGGACCCTCGCGACCCGCACGATACCGACGACCACACCCCAGGAGACCCTCGCGGGCGCCGCGCGGCCACTCGGGAATCACCGGAGCGATCGAACCGGCCCACGCCGCCCTGCTCGACCCGCGGGAGCGCAGGCGCGGATGAAAAGGAAGGTTGTCCGCATGCCCACACAAGGGCGACTGAACGCCGCGCCGGATCCGACGGAAGCCGGCCCGCGCCGTGGGCAGGGAGCCGCATGAGCGCCGGCCGACCCGCGCGCTGGACGCGGCGGCACCTGGAGCTGCTCGTCGAGGCCGCCGCGACCACGGCACCCGTCTTCGACCCCGCGGCCATGCCCCGAATCCTGCCGGACCACGACCTGTGGGACCTGTGGCCCGTCCAGGAGGAAGACGGCTCGACCTGCGTGATCAGCGGCCAGGAGCTGTGGATGGCGCTGTCGGCGCCCATCCTCGCTCACCCCGAGGAGCGCCACGACCAGGCCCGCATCCGCCTGCTCGCCAAGGACGGCGACAGGTGGACGGACCTCGGGCACGCGTTCGCCGACGGCGCCTCGCCGGGCAGCCGCGAATGGTCGGGGTCGGCGGTCCGCCGCCCCGACGACACCGTGTCGGTGTTCTACACGGCCGCCGGACGGCGCGGAGAAGCGCCCCCGACGTTCCGGCAGCGCGTCGTCGAGGCCCGCCCCGCCTTGGTCGCCGACGGCCGCCGGATCCTGCTGGACCCGGGTGCCGAGCACCGCGAGCTCCTCCGCTCGGACGGCCGCATGTACCTGCCGGCCGAGGAGATCACGGGGGCGCCGGGACGCATCAGGGCGTTCCGCGATCCCGGCTGGTTCCGCGACCCGGCCGACGGGCGCGATTACCTGCTCGTCGCCGCGTCCGTCGCGGAAGGCGACCCTTTCAGCGGTGCGATCGCCCTGGCCGAGCCCCGGGACGGCGCCTGGTCCCTGCTGCCGCCTCTCGTCGTGGCCGAGGGCATCAACCACGAGCTGGAACGGCCGCACATCGTCGTCCACCGGTCCCGGTACCACCTCTTCTTCTCCACCCAGCGCCACTCCTTCCACCCGGCCGGCTCCGCGCCCACCGGGCTCTACGGCTTCGTCGCCCCCAGCCTGACGGGACCGTACGAGCCGCTCAACGGGTCCGGACTCGTGCTCCGCAACCCCCGCGCCGAACCGGACCAGGCCTACGCCTGGCTGGTGCTGCCGGACCTCCACGTGGTCAGCTTCGCCAACTACCGATCGTCCCCGGGCGTGGATCTCCGATCCGCGCAGGCCGCGCAGGCACGAGCGGGCTTCGGCGGAACCATCGCACCGATCCTCAAGCTCACCCTGAACGGGATGGCGACCTCCGTCGTCCCGGCTGAGACAGGTGTGCGGCACAACGCGGCCAACCCCTGACGCACAAGCGGACGGCTCTCTCGCCGAGGGAGCCGTCAAGTAGGCTCTGGACCATGGGAGTTACCGGTCACACGCCGCCGAACGACACTCCTCCCGGCCGGTCCGCGAGCATCTGGGACGTCGCCCGCGTGGCCGGTGTCTCCCAGCAGACCGTCTCCCGCGTCATCAACGGCAAGACCCGTGTGAGCGAGTCGACCCGGGCCAAGGTGATGCAGGTCATCGCCGAGCTCGGCTACCGCCCCAACCGGCTGGCCCGGACGCTGGCCGGTGGCCCGGCGAGCTCGGTCACCGTGCTGACCTCCGACACCGCCCTGTTCGGCGCGGCGGCCACGCTGCGCGGCATGGAGGAGGCGGCCAGGGCGGCCGGCTTCTCGGTCGGCATCAGCGTGCTGGAGCCGGGCGCGAACAGTACGGACGTCGCCCTGCGCCTCAACCGGCCCCAGGAGCCCGTCATGGTGATCGCCTACGACGACCCCGGCGAGCGGGCGCTCCGCGAGCTGCCGCCGGACGTGCCGGTGACGGCCGCCGTCGAACGCCCCGACAACGGCGCGGGCGACAACCCGTGGCAGGTCTGGCTGGACGACCGGGCCGCGGCGGCGCACGCGACGCGCCACCTGCTGAGCCTGGGGCACCAGACCGTCCACTACGTGGCCATCCCGTCCTCCACCAGCGCGCTTCCGCAGCGGACCCGTGGCTGGCAGGACGCGCTGCGGGCCGCCGGCCGCCCCTTGCCCGACCCCCTGCGCGGCGGCTGGACTCCCCGCTCCGGATACCTCGCCGTGCGCTCCCTGCTGGCGGACCGCTCGGTGACCGCCATCCTGTGCGGCAACGACGATCTGGCCCTGGGCGTCATGCGGGCCGCGCGCGAGGCCGGACGCGACATCCCCGGTGACCTCAGCGTGGTCGGCTTCGACGACACGCCGGCGTCGGCCTACCTCCACCCCTCGCTCACCACCGTACGGCTCGACTTCGAGGGCCTCGGCCGCGCGTGTTTCGGCCTGCTGCTGCGCAGGCTGCAGCCGGAGGCCGCACTGTCCCTTCCGACCTGGAACGAGCCGGAGCTCATCGTGCGGGAGAGCAGCGGCCCGCCGCCGGCTGCTCCAGGAACGCCGCGACGGTAGACCTGAACCGGTCGGCGTCGTCGAGCCACGGGAAGTGTCCGGCGCGGGGCTGGATGACGAGTTCGGCGTTCGGGAACAGCCCGGCGAACTCGGCCATGGCCGGAGGAGGCGCTCCCAGATCGACCTCTCCCGCGAGCAACAGTACGGGCGATGCGAACCGGGCGAGCGCGGCGCGGGTGGCCTCCGGATCGAAGGCGCCTTCGGTGCCGAAGGCCGTCATGACCTCCGGGTCCTGCCGCTCCGCATCCGCCGCGTGATGGGCCTGCGCCACCCCGTCCCACCGGCCATAGGAGAACGGCACGACGGCCTGCCAGCTGTCGTTCGTGGCCTGGCCCGCCACGATCGCCTCGAGGGCCGCGAACGCCTCCGGGAACCACGGCTCGTCGCGGCGCAGCCGAGCCGTCTCGCGCCGGAGGTCACCTGAGATCGCGATGCCGACGGCTCGGACGCTCGGGGTGATCAGCGCAAGCCTGCCGACGCGCCGCGGGTGGCGGGCCGCGTACTGCGTGGCCAGATTCGCGCCGGCGCAGTGCGCGAGCAGGTCCATCCGGTCCAGGCCCAGGTGCGCGCGCAGAGCCTCCACGTCGGCGACGAGCCGGTCACAGCGACAGGACGCGGTGTCCTGGGGTTTCGCGGACTGTCCGGTGCCGCGCGAGTCGAGCATGATCAACTGCCGGTGCGCGGACAGGCCGCCGAGGTCGCCGAGATAGGCGGCGGCCGTCGGCCCGCCGGGCAGGCAGACCACCGGCGCGCCGTCCCCGGCCACGTGGTAGCTCAGCTTGGTGCCGTCGTACGAGGTGAAGAATCCCATGCCCCCGCAGCCTGAGGGGTGGTGGCGTCGGTGGCTATCGTTTAGCCACAGCTACATGATGGGTGGGACGGATGGCGGTCGAGATCAGGTTCACCGCGGCATCGGTGGCCAGGGTGCGGTTCGCCGTCTCGCCGCTCGGGGAGACGGTGCTCGCACTCCGGATCCTGCTGGGCACGGGCGGGCACGCGGTGCACCGGCCCTGGGTGCGCGGGGCACGTCCGCTGATCGCGGACGAGCGCGAGCTGCCGCTGCTGCGGGCGCTCATAGCGGGACCCATGCCGTCGTTCCTGTTCCCGGTGCCGCAGGAGCGGCTGCCGTCGATGGCCAGGGAGCTGGAGCTGCTGCGGGCCACGGAAGAGCCCTTCTTCCGGCGCGAGTACGGAGCGGTGCTGGGCATGCCGGCCGAGGAGGCCCCCGAGCCGGCAGCGGTGCTGCCGCGGCTGGCGCAGGCGCTCCACCGCTGCCACGAGCTGGTGATCGCTCCACAGTGGGGCCGGATGCAGGCGGTGCTGGAAGCCGACGTCGCCAGGCGGGCGCTCACCCTGGTGGACGGCGGGGTACAGGCGCTGTTCGCCGAGCTGCACCGGGACATCGCCTGGGACGGCGGCCAGCTGGTGGTGCACGGCCGGCGCACCTCGCACGCCGTCTACACGGTGGACACCGGTGGGCAGGGCCTGGTCCTGCTGCCCAGCATCTTCAACTGGCCGAACGTGGGCGTCGACAAGTCCCCCGTCGCCGCCGCGTCGATCCGCTATCCGGCGGTGGGCGTCGGCCTGCTCTGGGAGCCGCCCCCGCCGGCGCTGGCGGGCCTGGCCCCGGTGCTGGGGCACACGAGGACGGCGCTGCTCGCCGCCCTGGCCGAACCCCGGACGACCGCGGCCCTGGCCGCCCGCCTGGGCATCACCCCCAGCGCCGTCTCGCAACACCTGGGCGCGCTGCGAGGGGCGGGTCTCGTCTCGACGCAGCGCAAGGGCCGAACCGCGCTTCACCTGCGCACGGAACGGGCGGATCATCTGTTGGGCAGCTCAGCTCCATAAGGCTGCTCGGGCCGCGGGCCGCCCTTCACCCAGAAGAGGGAACCCGGTTTGCGGGCCTCGCGACGGATCCTCTTCACCGCGAAGTTGCAGGTCACCTCCTTGATCGTCGCGCCCATGCGGCCGCCGACGTAGAGGTTCACCGCGGTGTCGTCCTTGCGGGCGAGCTGTCGGATGCCGGTGCGCCGGCCGAGGCTGACACACGCGCCCGAGAAGGCCAGGCCGATCACCGCCGGTTCGGTCCCGGCGATGCGGCTCAGCACGGTGTCGGCGGCCTGCGCCCCGAGCGGGCCGGCGGCGTAGCAGCTCATCCGCAGCGGTTGGCCGGACGGCGCGGCGGCGTCCCCGGTCGCCACGATGCGGTCGTCGTCGACGCTGGTCAGCGTCTCGTCGGTGAGCAGCCGGCCGAGCGCGTCGGTGCGCAGCCCGCTCGCGGCCGCCAGCCGAGGCACGCCGAAACCGCCTGCCCAGATGGTCAGCGCGCTCGCACGTACCCTGCCGTCGGTGAAGACGACCGCGTCCGGGCGGACCTCGCGCACCATGTCGTCCTCGAGCACCGTGACACGGTGCCGGGACAGCCACGTGGCCACGGCCCGGCGCGCGGGCGCGCCGAAGGACGGCGCCAGGGCCCGGCCGCACACCAGCGTGACCGCGCGTCCTTGCTCGGCCAGCTCGGCGGCCGTCTCGATGCCGGTCAACCCGCCGCCGACCACGGTGATCGGAGCATCGAGGGGCAGCTCCTCCAGCCTGGCACGCAGCCGCTGCGCGGGCTCGTACTCGGCGATGTCGAACGCGAACTCGGCCGCCCCGGGCACCGACGACGGTATCGCCCCGGTGCTGCCGACGGCGTAGATGACGTAGTCGTAGTCCAGCGCGCCGCCCGACTCCAGCAGCACGGTACGGGTGGTGGTGTCGATGCGCGTGGCGCTGTCGACGACCAACCGGATGCCGTCGCCGAGCAGCGTGCCGTAGTCCACCGTGGCCTCCCTGGTGCCGGCCACGAACTGGTGCAGCCGGACCCGTTCGACGAACTCCGGGCGGGGATTGACCACGGTGATGCCGACGTCGTCGCGCATCCGCAGATGGTTGGCCGCGAGTGTTCCGGCGTAACCGCCGCCGATGACGATGACCTTGGTGAGGGTGGAGTTTTCGGACATGGCGAGGTTTCCCTTCTCGATCTCACCGAACCGACAACACAACCCCTCGGAATGTGAGGCGACGCGCCAACCTCACAGTTCACCGCGCTGTCTTGTCGGACTGGTGAGAGCGGAACGCGACCGAGGGAGCCGGCGACACCATGACCATCCAGTCCGAGCCAGGAGGCGGCCGGCTCGACCCGGGCCTGAGCGCGATCATGAGCGAGCGGCGCCAGCTGATCAATCTGGCGTACCGGCTGCTCGGCTCCCTGGCCGATGCCGAGGACGTCGTCCAGGAGACCTACGCCCGCTGGTACGCCATGACCCGGCAGGAGCAGGACGCCATCGCGGTTCCCGGCGCCTGGTTGACCAAGGTCGCCAGCCGCATCTGCCTCAACGTGCTCTCCTCGGCACGGGCCCGGCGCGAGACCTACGTGGGCGAATGGATCCCCGAGCCGCTACCCGAACCCACGGAGTGGATCAACGGGCGATCGGACGGCATCACCGCCGACCCGGCCGACCGCGTCACCCTCGACGAGTCGGTCAACATGGCCTTCCTGGTCGTGCTGGAGTCGATGACCCCGGCCGAGCGCGTCGCGTTCATCCTGCACGACGTCTTCCGCTACTCCTTCGCCGAAGTGGCCGAGATCGTCGGCCGCACCCCGGCGGCCTGCCGCCAGCTGGCCTCCTCGGCCCGCCGCCGCATCGGCGCCTCGCAGGCCCCCGC